>NZ_NDIO01000097.1:0-2261 GCF_002241085.1 Vibrio sp. V03_P4A6T147 | reverse complement strand
GTACCTATGTCCAGAAGATTGCCACATTAAACTCGCTGAAAGTGTTTGAAGCGGCAGCTCGCCAGCTGAGTTTTACTCGCGCTGCGGAAGAGCTATTTGTGACACAAGCCGCAGTCAGTCATCAAATCAAAGCGTTAGAGGAATTTTTAGGGTTAAAGCTATTTCGCCGTCGTAATCGTTCTCTGCTATTGACAGAAGAAGGGCAAAGTTACTTTCTCGACATTAAAGATATCTTCACCGCACTCTCTGAAGCCACCGATAAGGTACTAGAGCGCAGTGAGAAAGGGGCATTAACCATTAGTTTACCGCCGAGTTTTGCGATTCAGTGGCTCGTGCCGCGTCTGGCCGATTTTAACCAGCAAGAGCCGGATATTGATGTGCGTATCAAAGCGGTTGATATGGATGAAGGTTCGTTAACCGATGATGTGGATGTGGCGATTTATTATGGACGAGGTAACTGGCCTGGTTTACGCGCGGATAAGTTGTATCAAGAGTTTTTGATCCCGCTTTGTTCTCCTTCACTGCTGCTAGGCCCTAAACCTTTAGAAACACTGGACGATCTAACACGCCATACGCTGCTACACGATACTTCACGTAAAGATTGGAAACAGTTTGCCAAAGAGAACGATCTTGAAGGGGTGAATGTCAACCACGGCCCCATCTTTAGCCATTCGACCATGGTGCTGCAAGCGGCGGCGCATGGGCAAGGTATCGCACTGGGGAATAACGTGTTAGCTCAGCCAGAGCTGGAAGCGGGTCGCTTGATTGCGCCTTTTGACGAAGTGCTGATGACTAAAAATGCTTTCTATGTGGTCTGTCACGAGAAGCAGGCCGATATGGGGCGCATCGCCACTTTCCGTGATTGGATGCTCAAAAAAGCCAGAAGGGAACAAGAGGTATTGCTAGATGAAGAGTAAGTTATTGCTCACTATCGCGGCTTTTATGGCGGGCGTTGGTGTCGCTCTAGGAGCTTTTGCGGCGCACGGCCTAAAAGCGTATTTAACCCCTTACTTGCTTTCGGTGTTTGAAACGGGAGTGCAGTACCAATCGATTCACGCTTTAGCCATATTAGCGTGTGGTATTTTGCTGCGTTGTCGTTTGGGATCGAAAGCACAAAAATATTTTTTCATTGCGGCAATTTGCTTTATCATCGGCGTCCTTTGTTTTAGCGGCAGTCTTTACGCTTTAGCACTCACGGGCATCAAGTGGTTTGGCCCGATCACGCCATTTGGTGGCGTGTTCTTTATGCTAGGGTGGGGAGTGTTTGGCTATGCAGCACTTAATATTCAAGAGGTGGACCAGTGAAACACGTAATGCTCTATTGTCGTGCAGGCTTTGAAAAAGAGTGTGCCGGAGAGATCCAAGATAAAGCGACTAAGCTAGAGGTTTTTGGTTTTCCTCGTTTGAAAAACAATACGGGTTACGTTTTGTTTGAGTGCTATCAGGCCGGTGATGCTGATAAGCTGATTAAAGAGATCGATTTCCAATCGCTTATTTTTGCTCGTCAGATGTTTGCGGTAGCGGCGGAATTTAGCGATTTACCTAAAGATGATCGTATTTCGCCTATCTTATCTGAACTCGCCGAACTTGAGGGTTTTCCGCGTTGTGGTGACATTCGCATTGAAACGCCAGATACCAATGAAGCGAAAGAGTTGCTCAAATTTTGTCGTAAGTTTACCGTGCCATTGCGTCAAGCGTTACGTGGCAAGGGGATTCTATCTAACAAAGAGTCGGCGAAGAGACCTGTGCTACATGTCTGTTTTATTCAACCCGGCCACTGCTTCGTCGGGTATTCGTACACCAACAATAACTCGCCTTTTTTCATGGGTATTCCTCGTTTGAAATTCCCAGCCGATGCGCCAAGTCGTTCCACACTGAAGTTGGAAGAGGCTTTCCATGTGTTTATTCCTCGTGAAGAGTGGGATGAACGTTTGGCTCCGGGAATGTGGGCGGTAGACTTGGGCGCATGCCCGGGGGGCTGGACTTACCAACTGGTAAAGCGTTCGATGTTTGTTCATGCTATCGACAACGGTCTAATGGCTGAAAGTTTGATGGACACAGGACAAGTGAAACACCATGCCGAGGATGGTTTTAAATTTGAGCCGCCACGCAAGAACGTGACTTGGATTGTGTGTGACATGATTGAAAAGCCAGCTCGTGTTGCGCATTTAATGGGGCAGTGGATCCTCAAGGGTTGGGCGAAAGAAGCCATCTTCAACTTAAAGCTGCCAATGAAAGGGCGCTATGATGAAGTTTTACAA
>NZ_NDIO01000424.1:0-2276 GCF_002241085.1 Vibrio sp. V03_P4A6T147 | reverse complement strand
ATGTTAATTGATGATTTGGTGTATGATTCTTTGCTAAAATCACGAATGTAATGAATATGTTACTGTTTACTGATGAGAATTTAATGTTATTTTGTTGCGTTTTTCCATCAAGCGTCTCGATAATGCAACAGCTAATGCCGTACTATTGCGGCTTAAAAGAAGTAGAAGTTCCTAGAGGAGTGCCCAAGTGAATTGGATGAATATGAAAACGTTGAGCTACGCCATCGCACTCAGCTTCCCGATCTCTGTATATAGCCAGACTCTTGAGCAAGCGGTGTCAATAACGCTTGCAACCAATCCAAATATTAAAAGTGCATATAACGAATATGTGAGTAAGCGCTATAATAGCGAAGCCTCTTCTGGTGCTTACCTTCCAAGGATCGATCTCGATGCTGGTATTGGCTACGAAGCGGTAGATTTAGCCTCTGGTACTGAAAATGAACTTACTCGTAAAGAAGCCACCATTACCTTAACCCAACTGATTTGGGATGGTTCTTCGACTTTAAACGATATTGATCGTACTTCGGCTGATGCCGAATCGGTTCGTTTCCAACTCTTAGCTGACGCTCAAGATATCGCATTAGAGGTCACTAAGGTGTATCTCGATGCAACGAAAGCGTTTGAAATACTGACACTTTCTGAAAGCAACCTCTCAGTACATAAGAAAATATATCGTGATATACAAAAGCGTGTGGAATCAGGCATTGGTTCAACCGCTGATCTTTCTCAGGTTGAAGCTCGTTTAGCTAAAGCCCATGGCAATCTTTTAGCTGCACAGAATAATCTGTTTGATATACATACCCAGTTTAAACGGTTGGTAGGTCAACCTCCTCAAGATTTAATTTTCCCTAGAGCAGACCATTCTGCTTTGCCTTTTACCGTTGATGACGCTTTAGAAAAGGCCTACCAAGATCACCCGGTCATCAAAGTAGCGCAAGCCGATGTTGATTCCGCAAAGTTTCAATATAAACAAACTCAGGGAACAAATTACCCAACGTTATCTTTCGAAGCTGCACAAACATGGCGTGATGATGCCGGTGGGATAGAAGGTAGCAGCGATGAATTCTCGGCCATGATTAGGATGCGTTACAACCTGTACAATGGTGGTTCAGATTCTGCGCGCACCGACAGTGCTGCCTACCAAATGAACAAAGCGAAAGATTTAAGAGATCGGACTTATCGTAGTGTTGAAGAGGGGTTGCGTTTATCTTGGAGCGCTCTCGATTTGACATTACAACAAAAAGAATTTTTAGCCGATCATGTTGATTCTGCTTCAGATACGGTTATTGCTTATGAAAAACAATATAAGCTCGGCAAGCGAACACTATTGGATGTGTTGAATACTGAAAATGAGCTTTTCGAAGCAAGAAAAGGTTATCTCGATGCCAAATACGATGAACAGTATGCAAAATACCGTGTTATGAATGCAACTGGGTCATTGTTGAGTTCGTTGAGAGTGGATACACCCAAAGAGTGGCATGATGCGGTGGAGTACTAACATGTTGAAATACTTATGGCCAATGATAGCGAGCTTACTCTTTATCACCTCGACGGCTTCATCTGCTAGAGATGGTTATCCATATATTGATATGCCACTCGCTGATCAAATAGACGATTTACGTGACGATGATTTTGACGGCGTGATTAATGCCAGAGATTTGTGCCCCGAAACACCATTGAAGTCAGAGATCGATAATGATGGTTGTGGCACTTTCATTAAAACCGAAGAGCAACTCCAGCTTAGAATTCTGTTTGCGAATGATTCAGCAATAGTCAACCCTGTGTTTCTAAGTCAAATACGGTCAATGGCCAATTTTCTCAAGCAATACCCTTCAGCTTCGATTGAATTACAAGGTTATGCCAGTAAGGTTGGGAATCCAGGTTATAACTTAGAGTTATCGAAAAACCGAGCTTATAATGTCGAGAAGGCGCTTGTTAGTTACGGCATTAGCCATACTCGTGTCCGTATTGTTGGTTTTGGTGATACTGAACTGACAGAAAATGGTGATGATGATATTAGCCATGCGATGAATAGAAAAGTTGTCGCCACTGTCGTCGGCCACAAAGGTTCGGTGAAAGAAGAGTGGACCATTTTCACCAAACGCGAGCGTTGAAATCGATATTTATCGAGGATTGGGGCGTTTTCGCCCCTTTTTTCTGTCTAAAATTGTAATGAGTTTACTAGCACAAAATGCTATCCTTGCGCGTCATCACCTTATGAGATAAAGATAATGAGCAAATTAACTGCTGACCTTCAAGCAAACTTAGAATTGTTT
>NZ_NDIO01000328.1:0-40705 GCF_002241085.1 Vibrio sp. V03_P4A6T147 | reverse complement strand
TCCATGCCGAACTCAGAAGTGAAACACAACAGCGCCGATGGTAGTGTGGGGTCTCCCCATGTGAGAGTAGGACATCGCCAGGCTTTGAATATTGTCTAACCAGACACGCTGCGGAGCGGTAGTTCAGTTGGTTAGAATACCGGCCTGTCACGCCGGGGGTCGCGGGTTCGAGTCCCGTCCGCTCCGCCACTTATTAAGAGCCTCAGCAGTTATGTTGAGGTTTTCTTCAATGAGAAGCATAAATTATTTAGGGGTGTAGCTCCAACTGGCAGAGCAGCGGATTCCAAATCCGCGTGTTGGGAGTTCGAATCTCTCCACCCCTGCCATCTATCAAGCCTCCGCAGAAATGCTGAGGCTTTTTGCTATCTGTTCGCTACCTCTATGATAGTAATCCGAAAAATTAACTAATTCCGTTTACCTCATCCCTTCGGCACATTTTTGTGGCCAGCTCTCTGTACTCAAGCTGTATCCAAGAAAGCGATCCCGAGCGTGAAATAGCCTTAATTAGATCATATTGTTACTTCAATTGGCATTAAGAGCGGTTTAGCTTATCCATTTACTCAGTAAGTGACGGATGTAACTTTTTAAAAGCACTAGATTATCAGCATAACTTTCCTTGATTATTTGTAAGCGCATCATAAACCCCACATTCTAATCATCCTCAGTCCGCCATAAGATCAAATCTCCAACCACAAGGAGATTTGAAATGGCAAAATGGCGCACCAACAAAGAATGGCAAACCCTGTTTGAAAAATACCAATCCAGTCATCTATCCCAGCGCGTCTTCTGTGAGCGTAACGAGCTAAGTCTGTCTACCTTTTATGCCAAACGCCAGCAGTTACAAACAACAGAGTCAGCCAATATCAGTGGCTTTGTTAAAGCAGAAGTTATCGAAAAAACGACTCGCTACCAGATGGCTCAAGCACCCGTAGCCAATATGACCTTATCGATAAATAACGTTGAACTCAGCGTACCGCAAGGCACTCCCGTCCGTTACTTAGCCGAACTAATCAGGGCACTGTCATGAAGAGAATGCTCAGTGCACTCAATATTTACCTGTATCGAGAGTGTGTCGACTTTCGAAAGTCCATCAACGGACTGGCGGCGATTATCGAGTCCGAAACCGATTTGCCGCTCGGCACGGGTGCGCTATTCCTGTTTACCAATAAACAACGTGACAAAGTCAAAGTGTTGTACTGGGATAAAACGGGCTTCGCCCTGTGGTACAAACGGTTGGAAAAAGCCAAATTCAAATGGCCCACTCAAGAGAAAAAACAGGTGTACACCCTGACTCAATTTGACTTAGATAGACTGTTATCTGGCTTCACAATAATCGGCCATAAACCGATAAAAATAGACAATTTTACAATGAGTTAACTTCGATAAAAGTCAGTTATACCAAGCTTTGGCGTGGTGTTTTTAGTATAATCAACGCCATGAAAAAGACGCCCGATATTAACCCAGAAAGCCAAGACATCGCCGAGCTTCAAGCTATGGTGAAAGCGTTGGTGTCGGAGAAAAATGCGCTGCAAAAGAAGGAAGCGCAATGGCAACAAGAGCGCCAATCCTTAATCGAACAGTTCAAACTCGCCCTTGACCGCCAGTTCGCCAAACGCTCGGAAGCGTTAAAGCCTTATAATGAAGCGCAAGGTGACCTCTTCAATGAAGCGGAATGTGAAGCGGCGAAAGTGGAAGATGAGGTTATCACCAGCACAACGACGACAATCAAACGTCGTGGTAAACGTCAACCGCTGCCTAAAGACTTACCGCGTGAAATTATCGAGCTTGACCTAGATGAGCACGACAAACAGTGCTCATGCTGCCAACACACTCTGCATAAAATCGGCGAAGACCGCAGTGAAAAGCTCGAGTTCACGCCCGCCGTCCTAAAAGTATTGGAAGTTGTTCGCCCGAAATACGCGTGTCGTCAGTGCGAACAAAAAGCAGAGACGAGCCGTATTCACCAGCAGCCTGCACCGATAAGTATCATCCCCAAAAGCTTCGCCACTGAAAGCCTGCTTGCCAATATTATCTTAGGCAAATATCAGTATGCGCTTCCGCTGTATCGTCAGGAAAGCTTGTTTTCCCAGTCAGGTATCGAGTTATCGAGAACCACCATGGCAAGATGGGTTATCCTAGTGAGTGAAAAGTTCAAACCGCTTTATGAAGCATTAAAAGTACACTTACTTGAACAAGTGGTGGTTCAAGCCGATGAAACGCCGCTCAATGTGCTCAAGGAAGACAAACAATGTTATATGTGGTTGTACTGCTCGGGAGCCGACTCTCCTGAAGCTAAACTCCCTGACATGAAAAATATCGTCTTGTTCGACTATCAAAACAGCCGCGCGAGAGCATGCCCCGTGAACTTCTTGGGTGATTACTCAGGCTATCTACAAAGTGATGGTTACGCGGCTTATGATGGATTAACCAACGTGGCCAATATCGGTTGCTTTGCTCACGCACGTCGTAAGTTCATGGAGGCGAAGAAGCTTCAGGGCAAAGGCAAAACAGGGAAAGCGGATGTGGCGTTAGCCAAAATCCAAAAGCTGTACGCACTGGAGTCGCGATTAAAACTCGCTTCGGTCGAAGAGCGTTGGTCTGAGAGACAATCCAGAGCCAAACCCATGTTAGATGACCTCTATGACTGGTTAACCACGCAGAAAATTATCGAATCGAGTCCGCTTGGAAAAGCGATTAAGTACACCTTGGGTCAGTGGCCTAAGCTAATACGCTATGCTGAAGATGGGCATTTATCTATCGACAACAACCGAGCAGAGCGCGCCATCAAATCGCTGGTCATTGGCCGAAAAAATTGGTTGTTCGCCAATAATCCTAATGGTGCGGATGCTAGTGCGCTGTTGTATAGCATCATCGAGACGGCAAAAGCTAACGGACTGATACTCTATGATTACCTAGTCAAATGTATGAAAGAACTGGCAAAGCCAGAGCCTTATATCAACTCACTTCTTCCTTGGAACTTCTCACACTAAAACGCCCCGTGGGATCATGGGGCGGATACGATTATTTTAGTAATTAGGTTCGATTTATTATGCTTAGCGGTTAAAATAACGACGGTTACTTTTAGGAATTCGTTATGGGACAGCTGTCTATTTTAGGTTTTATTGCATTAGGTGGCGCATTTGGCGCATGTGCACGTTATCTAGTTACCGAGCTATGTGTGTTCTTGTTAGGACGCGGGTTTCCTTATGGAACGCTCACCGTTAACGTTGTCGGCTCATTTATTATGGGGTTATTGATCGCTGCTTTTGAGAGTGAATTACTTGCAACTGAGCCATGGCGCCAGATTATTGGTTTGGGTTTCTTGGGTGCATTAACCACATTTTCTACATTCTCTATGGATAATGTATTGCTGATGCAGCAAGGAGCCTTTCTGAAAATGGGTGTTAATGTCTTATTAAACGTGGTGCTAAGTATCTCAGCGGCTTGGATAGGTTTCCAGTTGTTGATGAGAAGTTAACGAAATCACAATTTCATCTTGGTTAATGGATAGTCTTTCCCTATAATCGTGACTCAACTTGTCGGAGTGCCATAAGGCTGAGACCGTATTTTCGGGATCCGTTGAACCTGATCAGGCTAATACCTGCGAAGGGAACAAGAGAATATAACCTGCTAGTGATCTATCTAGCGTTATATCCTTAAGATCAAAACTCTATTTTGATCAACTCTTGTGCATTAATCCGTCAAGCATTTATCCCTAGTACAAAAAGGAAGATGCTATGTCGAGTCGCAAACAAGCGAGACTGAAAGCCAAACAATTCATTGACACATTGTCTGTCGAACCCTACCCAAATTCCTCTAAAATCTATATTACTGGTTCACGTTCGGATATCCGCGTGCCAATGCGTGAGATTAAACTAGCTGACAGCTTGGTCGGGGGCACAAAGTCCTCACCGATTTATCAACCGAATGAATCTATATGCGTTTATGACACTTCAGGTGTCTATACCGACCCATCTCATACTATCGACTTATATCAAGGTTTGCCTAAATTAAGGGAAAAATGGATCGCTGAGCGGGATGATACCGAGTGGCTTGATGAGGTCAGTTCTGCTTACACTAAAGAACGTTTATCTGATGATACATTGGACGAACTACGTTATGGGAACTTGCCAGCCATACGCCGAGCAAAGAAAGGGAAGTGCGTTACTCAACTTCATTATGCGCGGCAAGGTGTTATCACACCCGAAATGGAATACATTGCCATTCGCGAAAATACGCGACGGGGAGAGTGTATGGATGCACAGCTGAGCCAGCAACATGCAGGGATTCATTTGGGGGCTAATCTACCAAAGCGAATAACTCCTGAGTTTGTGCGTCGTGAAGTTGCCGAAGGACGAGCCATTATCCCGTCGAATATTAACCATCCGGAATCAGAGCCGATGATCATTGGTCGTAATTTTCTCGTCAAAGTGAATGCGAATATCGGTAACTCATCCGTCTCTTCATCAATTGAAGAAGAGGTTGAAAAATTGGTATGGGCAACCCGCTGGGGTGGGGATACCGTGATGGATCTCTCTACTGGGCGCAATATTCACGAAACTCGAGAATGGATTTTGCGTAATAGTCCCGTACCGATTGGCACTGTGCCCATGTATCAAGCATTGGAAAAAGTAAATGGTATTGCGGAGGATTTATCATGGGAAGTAATGCGCGATACCTTACTCGAGCAAGCGGAACAAGGTGTTGATTACTTTACAATTCATGCTGGTTTATTGCTTCGTTATGTGCCAATGACCGCGAAACGTGTTACTGGCATCGTTTCGCGTGGCGGCTCTATTATCGCTAAATGGTGTTTAGCCCATCATACTGAGAGTTTTCTTTACACTCATTTCCGTGAAATTTGTGAAATTTGCGCCAAGTATGACGTTGCCCTTTCCTTAGGGGATGGACTACGGCCAGGATCCATTGCCGATGCTAACGATGAAGCACAATTTGCAGAGCTGCGCACTTTAGGTGAGTTGACCAAAATAGCGTGGGAATATGATGTACAGGTCATTATTGAAGGCCCTGGCCATATCCCCATGCATTTGATTAAAGAGAATATGGATGAACAATTAAAGCATTGCCATGAAGCGCCATTCTATACTTTGGGCCCATTAACTACCGATATTGCTCCGGGATATGATCACATCACTTCCGGTATTGGTGCTGCGATGATTGGCTGGTATGGCTGCGCGATGCTTTGCTATGTAACACCGAAAGAGCACCTTGGTTTACCAAACAAAGAAGATGTTAAAACGGGTTTAATTACTTATAAATTGGCAGCACATGCTGCAGACCTTGCGAAAGGGCACCCGGGAGCACAAGTGCGCGATAATGCGTTATCGAAAGCACGTTTTGAGTTTCGTTGGGAAGACCAATTCAATCTTGCATTAGACCCAGTTACGGCGCGTGCTTTTCACGATGAAACTCTTCCGCAAGAGTCTGGTAAAGTTGCGCATTTTTGCTCTATGTGCGGGCCGAAATTCTGCTCGATGAAAATCTCTCAAGAGGTTCGAGAGTATGCGCTAGATACCAAGCAAGTTGCTGCTGATGCGCTCATTTCCGTTACGCTGCTAGATGACCCGTTACAAGGCATGAGACAGAAATCGCAAGAGTTTAAAGCATCAGGATCAGAGCTTTATCATCCTGCTGTTAGTCAACGGTCAGTCGTTAGCGAGGAGTAATTAGATGATTCAATTACTTATACCCCGCGATGACATTGCGTTGACTGCTCAAGTACAACAGGTTTTGCTATTGGCCAAGCATCATGGTTTTGATATCGATGATATTTTTTTGGGTGCCAGCCCAACTTTATATTGTCAATTAGTAACGCCGTCATACTCATCTTTGATTGGCAGCGATTGCTTAGCCTCGTGCGAAGATGCGCTAAGTGATTTAACTGATAAGCCCAATTTATTCTTGCAGTACCAAGTCAATTTTTGTGCTCAAATGCCATTCGATCACTCCCAGAAACGAGAAACTGGTTTGGTCAAGGTAGGGCTGACAGCTGCTGACTCACACGACTATGTCGATGAGTGGTATCACGGAGAAGAGCTGCGTAGTATAAGATACTCTACGAATGCTCATGCTGCTGATGCAAGGAGTGAGCACTTTGCTTGGGTTCTATCATTGTTGTGTCTCGACTTTCCACTAGAGGATGCTTTAGTGGTTGCTCGCGCGGCAATGAGTGTTTCACGTGAAACATGGCCAACGGATAGCCGATATTTTCCTCAGCTACAACATTCAGTAGCTGGCATCTTTGCTTACGATAAACAAAATCATATCTGTTTTCCAAAGATAGACAAAAATATTGGCCTTTACCCTGTTGTGGATAGCGCTGAGTGGGCCGAGCGGTTATTGAAGTTTGATGTAAAGACAATCCAACTGCGAATAAAAGATTCAACACATCCTGATCTCGAATCACAAATTATCGCCGCTATTGAGCTTGGACAAGCCTATCAAGCACAGGTTTTCATTAATGATCATTGGCAGCTTGCGATAAAGCATGGTGCTTTTGGCATTCATCTTGGACAAGAAGATCTCACCAATGCAGATTTAGCACAAATTGCTCAAGCTGGGATCTGTTTAGGCATTTCAACTCACGGCTATTATGAGATTCTGAACATCGCTTCACTAAATCCCAGCTATATCGCTTTGGGTCACATATTCCCAACCACCACCAAAATTATGCCCTCTAAGCCACAGGGGCTTGTTAGGTTGAAACTTTACCAGCAGCTAATTGAGAGTTTAAGTTGTGCCGCCAACTCAGATGAAGTTGTAAGTGCAAAAACACCCACAGTTGCAATTGGCGGAATTAACCTAGATAACGCATTGCAAGTTTGGCAGTGCGATGTATCAGGCTTGGCCGTTGTACGTGCAGTAACAGAAGCAAAATCACCTCAGTTGGTCATTGATAGTTTCAATCGAATCATACAAAACCGATTACCAAGTAGTGCTGAGGAGGTATGTGATTATGCTTTCTGATGCGCAATTTATCCGTTATCAAAGACAACTTGCGCTCCCTGAAATAGGTGAGAATGGACAGCAATCTTTACTTGATAGCCGAGTGCTGGTTATTGGTTGTGGTGGTTTAGGGTCTGCGGCCGTTTTGTATTTGGCGAGTGCTGGTATTGGACAACTGGTAATAGTGGATGATGACCGAGTTGAAAGCAGCAACTTACCTCGGCAGGTGATCTACCGAGAGAGGCAAATTGGTCAAACCAAAGTCGATGCGATGGCAGAACAAATTAAAGCCATCAACGTTAATTGCAGAGTAAGAGCGATATCTAAACGCCTTATTGGTACTCAGCTCGAACTGGAAGTGCTGAATGCTGATGTCGTTCTTGACTGCACGGATAACATCCACAGCCGTCAGCAAATTAACCAGTTGTGCCGTAAACTAATTAAGCCATTGATTTCAGGTTCGGCTATTGGATGGAAGGGGCAAGTCATTGCTTTTGATCAACTGCCGTTGTCACCTTGTTATCACTGTTTAGTGCCTGATAGCGAACTGCCTGCCGCGCAGCGTTGTAATGAATTCGGTATTCTGGGGCCTGTCGTCGGAATCATCGGAACCCTGCAAGCTTTGCAAGCCATCATGATATTGACTCGACAGACGATGCGTAATGCTAACCAACTGACACTGTTTGATGCTCATTTGTTTCAATTCCAAACCTTAAATGTTGTTAAAGATCCTCAGTGTAAGGTGTGTGGGTACCCACAGACTGATCAGATGAAGGGAGAAGCCACATGTCAGATATAACGATCAAGATTAATCAGCAGTTTCATCAAGTTTCAGCGGGAACCAGTATTGCGGATCTCACCAAACTGCTTTCTATCGCTATTACCGGTTGTGTGTTTGCCCTGAATCAGAGCGTGGTGCCACGTAGTGCGTGGTCAACGACCCTATTAAGTGAAGGCGATCAAATATCGCTGTTTCAAGCCATTGCAGGAGGCTAAATGTTAACGATAGCGAATAAACAGTTTGAATCTCGCCTGTTCACTGGTACGGGGAAATTTGCCAACCGAGAGTTAATGACAAAAGCTATTGCCATAGCTGGTTCACAAATGGCGACGATGGCATTAAAGCGAGTCGATCTTAATCAATTAAATGATGATATTTTAGCGCCACTTATCGAGTCAGGCGTCCATCTTTTACCCAACACATCGGGTGCGAAAAATGCGAAGGATGCGATTTTTGCTGCCCATTTAGCGCGTGAAGCGTTATCGACATCGTGGCTGAAGCTAGAAATTCATCCCGATCCTAAGTATCTGATGCCTGATCCTATCGAAACGTTAAAAGCAGCGGAACAATTGGTAAAAGATGGATTTACCGTATTGCCTTATTGTCATGCTGACCCTGTATTCTGTAAGCGTTTAGAGGAGGTGGGGTGTGCGGCCGTAATGCCATTAGGTGCGCCAATTGGATCGAATAAGGGGCTGGTCTCACGAGATTTTTTAGAAATCATCATTAACCAAGCTCGTGTACCCGTGATTATTGATGCCGGTATTGGCGCGCCTTCGCATGCGGCTTTTGCGATGGAATTGGGCGCGGATGCTGTCTTAGTTAACACCGCAATTGCGGCCGCGCGCGATCCGATACAAATGGCGTTGGCATTTAAGTTGGCGGTGGAGTCGGGTCGAATGGCCTATGAGGCTGGGCTTGCAACTCAGGTTCATCATGCTATCGCATCCAGCCCTCTAACTGCATTTTTGGATCAATAGCGATGAGCTTTTTAGAACGTTTCAAACAACTCGATTGGGACGATATTGCGTTATCAATCCGTTCCAAAACAGCGTCAGATGTCGAGCGAGCATTGCATAAAGAGAAGCGCGATTTGGAGGATTTTAAGGCATTAATCTCTCCTGCTGCTGAGCCTTATATCGAGCAGTTAGCGCAACTTTCTTACGCACTGACGAGGCAACGCTTTGGCAATACTCTTTCTTTTTATATCCCGCTTTATCTTTCAAATTTGTGTGCCAATGCGTGCACTTATTGTGGATTTTCGATGGAGAATCGCATTAAGCGGCGTACATTAAGTTTGCATGAAGTTGAACGTGAATTGGCAGTTATCAAGCAGATGCAGTTTGATAATGTGTTGTTGGTAACCGGTGAGCATGAAACCAAAGTAGGCATGAACTATTTCCGGCAGATACTGCCGTTGATAAAGCGTGAAGTCAGCTATGTTGCTATGGAGGTTCAACCGCTTCAGCAAGCGCAGTATGCGGAGCTAAAGAGCTTAGGTTTAGATGCGGTAATGGTATATCAAGAGACTTATCATCCATCGACTTACGCTTTACATCATCTGCGAGGCAACAAAATGGATTTTAACTTTCGCCTTGAAACACCGGACCGACTTGCCCGGGCAGGGATTGATAAGATTGGTCTTGGCGCTTTGATTGGCTTGGAAGATTGGCGGGCCGATTGTTTTTACGTGGCCGCTCACCTGGATTATCTTGAAAAGAGATATTGGAAGACGCGCTATTCGATTTCGTTTCCTCGCTTGCGACCTTGTGAAGGTGGTCTGCAACCTAAATCGGTTATGTCTGACAAGCAACTGGTTCAGCTCATCTGTGCATTTCGCTTGCTAAATTCAGAAGTGGAACTCTCGCTTTCTACCCGCGAATCGGCGCACTTTAGGGATAAGCTCATCCCACTTGGGATCACCAGCATATCGGCGGGATCAAAAACACAGCCTGGAGGTTATGCAATGCAAGAGACCGAACTTGAGCAATTTGTGATTAGCGATGAACGTACAGCCGCACAAGTTGCCGCCGCTGTTAAAGGGCAAGGTTTTGAAGTCGTGTGGCGAGATTGGCATGCTGCCTATTCTGGATGAGATTATGGCTTGCACGTTTCACGTGAAACATATGGATGCATTAAAGTATGATGATTTAGCTAATTAAGGTGAGTTCGAGTTAAGAGAATCATAAGTTAAAGTAAAGGCGACTCGAGGTCGCCTTTCATCTTTCTAGGTTAAGTTACTACAGATAAACTACCTACAGCGCATTTGTTTTATCATGCTGTTGTTTAATCATGCTCAATAGGCAGCGTCGCTTGGCGCAACCACGCTTTGTTATCACCCTCAACGAGTGGACCAACTTGATCCCATACTTTTTGATGGTAGTCATTTAGCCATGTGAGCTCTGGTCGAGTTAACATATTGATGTTGATCGCGCGCTTATCAATCGGGCAACGCGTGAGTGACTCAAACCCCAACACAGAGAAATCACCTTGTGTTTCAACTTCGACCACCAGTTCTAAGTTTTCTATACGAATGCCAAACGCATCGGCACGGTAATAACCGGGTTCGTTCGACAGTACCATACCCGGAAGCAGTGCGACGTTGTTGAAAACTTTGCTGATGCGTTGTGGCCCTTCATGGACACTCAAAAAGTGGCCGACTCCATGACCAGTGCCATGATCATAATCGAAGCCATTAGCCCACAGGTGCTGACGGGCAAGCACATCAAGCTGATGACCACAAGTGCCTTTTGGAAAGCGTGCTCTGGCTAGTGCAATATGACCTTTAAGCACTAAAGTGAACTGTTTTTTCATCTCTTCACTGGGGTTACCAATAGCAATGGTACGCGTAATGTCAGTCGTACCGTCACAATATTGGCCGCCAGAATCGACAAGATAAAGTGAGTCTTGAGCTAATTGTCCTGGTTTTACTTGGTTGATGTGGTTGTAATGGCACATAGCTGCATTACTGCCTGCTGCTGAAATAGTATCAAAACTAAGATCGGCTAGAGTTGGATCTTCCTCTCTAAATGCTTGTAAGCGGTCAGATAAATAGCCTTCGTCGTGCAGTCTTTGGCTAGCCACTTCATTATCCAACCAAGCAAGAAATTTCGTCATCGCCACACCATCACGCACGTGGCACGCTTTCATTCCAGAGACTTCGGTTGTATTTTTTGCTGCTTTTAGCAGTAAGCACGGATCGGCGTCATTAATGATTTCAGCAGCGGAATTTTGTAAAGTCAGCGTAAACCATGCATTACTGGTAGCAGGATCGATCATCACCTTTTTACCTGCGAGTAAGTTAAGCTGCTTTTCTAATTGATCTGGATGGTGAACGCGAACGCCGCCACCGACATGCTTGGCAAATTCCGCAGGAAGACGAGCAGGGTCAAGGAAGAAATCGACGCTGGAGTCAGCATAAATAATGGCATGGGAAAGTAATACTGGTAATCGGGAAACATCAAGGCCACGGATATTTAGCAGCCAGCAGATGGAATCAAGTTCTGTCAGTACCGCCGCATCAATCTTTTTCTTACTCAGCTGATGAGCTATTTGCTCACGCTTATCATGGCTACTGATACCGACGAGTTCATTACCCATCAAGCGCACTGCTGAAATTGCAGCGCTAGGACGGTCCTTCCATAACTCATCGATTGGATTACTGCCGACGGCAATAAGCTGTAACTCATCAGACAATTTTGCCTGTGCTGCTTTAAGCCAGCTTGCTCGATGCATGCGCGGATCAAATCCCACTTTACTACCTAAGACCAATGCGCTTTGGAGCCAATCGAGAACGGGCTCTTCAATCAAGTGACGGTACTCAAAGGTTGCCTCTGGCACTTGTTTACGAACTTGCACGGTATAGCGGCCATCCACAAAAATAGCCGCGCTATCGTGGGTGACCACAGCCGCGCCTGCCGAGCCAGTAAAACCAGTTAACCAATGCAGGCGTTCGTTGTGTTGCGGTACATATTCCCCGAGATATTCATCTTCGTGTGGAATGATGATGGCATCAAGCCCTTGTTGTGTGAGCCAGC
Source organism: Vibrio sp. V03_P4A6T147 (assembly GCF_002241085.1). NCBI lineage: Bacteria > Pseudomonadati > Pseudomonadota > Gammaproteobacteria > Vibrionales > Vibrionaceae > Vibrio > Vibrio sp. V03_P4A6T147. The sequence goes on along the minus strand of NZ_NDIO01000328.1, from coordinate 28,921 downwards.
CACGTAAGGCTGATACGCGTTGTGCGATTGAATCATGCATCTGTGTTATATCCTTTCTCATAACCGTCCGTTGTAGGTGTAGGGAACTGTGCAAATCCATAGCAAACCCTGACTTTATTATTGTGTCTATGGGGTTGTGGCGATGGGGACGAGCTTCAATAAGCTACTCTTTTTATCGAACTGGCGCAAACCGCAGCTTCATCTGAGATGCAGTGTTTTGGTTTGGATCATCTGCCTTAACCAGCTCAATGCGGGGTCACTTTCTCTGTCTCTGTGCCAAAATAACGTATAAGCCATAGGTGGAAATTCCATCGGTAATGGCAAAACGACGAGATCCATCTGCTTGGCTACTAGGTGGGTGAAGTGGCTCGGCGCGGTAAAGATAAAATCAGTATAAGTACAAAGGCTGGCGGCACTATTAAAATCCGGTACTGTAATTGCGATGTCCCTTTCTCGGCCGATATCCGCCAAGCGATAGTCGAGTAGCCAGCGATCATTACCATCACAGCGTACTTGTACGTGACGTAGCGACAAATAGCGCTCTAACGTCCAATTATCTCGCAATGCTGGGTGGTCTTTACGTACCACGCACATTTGGCTATCTCGATAGATCTCTTGCTCACAGATATCACTGGGTGGCAGCATCGTTAATTTGGCATCGTTGATATCAATGTCCTTGCCGGTAATGCCTAAATCCAACTCACCAAGCTGCAATTTCTTAAAGGTTTGATCGTTCCATGAGTGAGTGTTGATGTTGAGATTTGGACCTTGGCTGAAAATAGCGGGCAAAAAATGAGGGAGAATTAATGGGTAGACGCTTTCTACTGCCGCAATATGAAAACGGTATTCACTGCTTTGTGGTGAAAATTGTTGTGGTTGAGTGAGTAGCTCGAGCTGATTGATGAGAGTGTCGAGTTTGGGTTTGAGATAGAGCGCCTGCGGCGTGGCCTTTAAGCCATGTGAATTACGAATAAACAACGGGTCATTAAACTGCTGACGAAGCTTGGCAAGCGATTTACTGACGGCAGATTGACTCAAACAGAGGCGATGGGCGGCGCGCGTTACGTTCAGTTCTTCTAGCAGTACGGACAGACAAACAAGCAAATTAAGATCGATTCTGGCTAATTTTTCTATATTCATCTGTATTTCCATTTGGGAATAATTGTGATGAGTATAAGCCATTTCTATTCATATCATCATTGCTCTATTATAGCCGAGTTGTAAAAGTGTGTTCTTTCTCATTACTGGAGTGTTTCGTGAAGCAAATAACCTCTGACGCGCATAGTAAGCGTCAATTGGCATTACTGATTTTGTTGGTTCTGTTTAGCCCGTTAGCGATTGATATTTATCTACCAGCTTTACCGCAAATTTCTCAAACGTTTCACGTGGAACACGCTTATGCACAAGATACGATTACTTGGTTTCTGTTTGCTATGGGAGTCGGTCAACTCTTTGCTGGCCCGCTAGCGGACAAACTCGGTCGTCGAACTGTTGCATTAGGAGGGATCAGTATTTATGCATTGAGTGCTTGCTTGGCGTGGGCCGCTCAAAGTATTGAATGGATGCTGATGGCTCGGCTACTACAAGGCTTCGGTGCGTGCGCGACATCGGTAGCGGCTTTTGCAACAGTTCGCGATATTTTTGGCCCACAACGTAGCGGCAAAATGATCAGCTACTTAAATGGTGCAATCTGTTTTATTCCTGCATTAGCGCCAATCCTTGGTAGTTGGTTAACTCAGCAATTTGGCTGGCGCAGTAACTTCAGCTTTATGGCTGGTTTTGCCGTGGTCGCGGGTTTAATGATGGTGATTGGTATGAAAGAAACCAACCCGCAAGCCACCGAACAGCAAGCGTTCTTTAAGTTATCGCGTTACTGGTCCGTATTGAAAACACCATCTTTTCTCTTCCATGCTTCATTATGTATGTTAGCGATGGCGGTTATTTTAGCCTATGTCACTTCTGCCCCAGTGGTATTAATGGAAGGTTATGGATTGACCATGAATGAATTTACTTTCTGGTTTGGACTCAATGCCATCATTAATATCGTTGCTTGCCTGAGTGCGCCGAAATTTATGGATAGGTTTGGTACCCATATGGCGCTGGTGGTTGGAATTGGCACGTTATTGGTTGCGGGGACTACCATGGTCGCGCTGGCACAACAGAAAACGGCGATTGCCTTTATGCTGCCCATTTTTATGTCATCAATCGGTTTTGCTTGGATTCTGGGAGCGGCCGCAGGAAAAGCACTGGCGCCATTTGGTGACCGTGCGGGAACCGCCGCAGCACTGCTTGGTTTGTTTCAGATGAGTGGTGCTGGCCTGTTAGTTGGCACCATGCAGCGTGTTGGGTTAGAGCCTCAGATATTAATTGCACTGCAAATGTGGCTGATTGCGCCAGCGTTGTTTATCCTGTTTTCTAAAGCAGGGCGTTATTGGCATCAATTAGTGGTGAATTAATAAATTGTCACCTGCTGTTTTATATTCTTTTTAACGGGTGTATATTTAGTCACTTAATTATTTCAATTGCACTTTGGAAACGAAACAACAATGTCAATGACAACCTATGAAATGGCTCGAATTTGGGAACAACTCGACGAGTCTCCAGAAAAGGTCATGTTCGGAAAATTGCTGAATGAATTAGGCAACCAAAGTAGTGAGCGTATTCGCAGTGCCGCCAAACAAGTACCATTACCAGTTCTGCGTGATTTAGTCTTTCAGTTTCAACAAGTGATTGAAGCGCGTAAAGGCGAGCAAGTCGAAATCATGGCGAAGGAATTGGCAAAGCAGGGTATTTCGGCTGAAGAGCTTTTAACTTATCTGAACAAATAATTTATTATCAGTACCGATGCCATAGCCCGGAATTTAGTTTCGGGCTTTTTATTGCGTGGTGTTTGCAGCTTCGGTGATTAAGGATTCACATTTCGGTTAATCGGGTTCTGCAAGGAAATAAGCGTCTCTGTGGATTGCACTTCATCAATTGCCTGTAATTTGTCGATCAGCACAAATTGTAATTCCTCAATCGAGCGGCACATTAACTTCACAAAAATATTATAGGCTCCTGTGGTGTAATAGGCTTCCACCACTTCATCCAGCGCATTGAGTTTGGCGAGCGCTGAATGGTAGTCTCGCGCGGCATTGAGATTGATACCGATAAAACAACACACGTCATAACCCAATTTTTTGGTATTGACGATCACTTCCGTACCCTGAATGATATCGGCCGATTTCATCTTTTCAATGCGAACATGGATAGTGGCAGGACTAACGTTGAACTGCTTGGCCATTTCTGCGTAGGGCGTGCGTGCATCGTCCATTAAAATTTTTAAAATGGCGCGGTCGAGTTCGTCCAGTTTAGCGGTAGTGGCTTGCATCACAGCATCCTTATCATTGAAATGGTTCGCTCAGTTTATCACTGGTCGTTGTTTCTCGTAAGCCGCCGTTTAAGAAAAGCGATAAGCTTTAGTCACGTCAGTGAAAATTGGGTAAACTCAAGCCTCCTCATTATTTCTTTTGTTTCGGAGTTAACTTGCAGCTACAACTGATTTGCGAAGTTCCTGCTCAGCAAGCACATTTGGATACATTAGCCGCGCGTTGGGGATTAAAACCATGCGCTGAGAGCCCATTTGCCTTGGTATTAACTCAGTATCGTCTTGAGTTGCGTAAACTGGATGAGCCTAAACTCGGCGCTATTTATGTCGATTTAGTCACGGGGGCGGTTGCTCACCGACGTAAATTTGGTGGCGGTAAAGGTCAGTCGATAGCCAAAGCTGCTGGACTAAACAAAGGAGCGACACCGACCGTGTTAGATGCAACGGCTGGGTTAGGTCGTGATGCTTTTGTGTTGGCCTCGCTTGGCTGTAAAGTGCAAATGGTCGAGCGGCATCCCGTTGTGGCCGCGCTGCTCGATGATGGTTTAGAGCGTGCCAAGCAAGATGTAGAGATTGGTGGCTGGGTAAGCGAGCGAATGTCGTTACTTCACGCTTCGAGTCATGATGCGCTCGAAAAACTGGCGCAAGATGAAGATTTTGTAAAGCCAGATGTGGTGTATCTTGACCCCATGTACCCACATCCGGAAAGTAAAAAACAAACGGCTTTGGTAAAAAAGGAGATGCGCGTCTTTCAATCGATGGTGGGCGCTGACTTGGATGCTGATGCATTATTAAACCCAGCCTTAAGTTTGGCGACCAAACGCGTGGTGGTGAAGCGTCCTGACTATGCCGATTGGTTAGACAAACAAAAGCCGAGTATGGCGATTGAAACCAAGAAAAATCGTTTTGATGTGTATGTGAAAGCGGCGATGATCTAACGCATTCAATACGTTAGCTTTGGCGAGAAAATCTCGTGGCCCATAGATGTAATTTAGTGCTTGCTTAATCGTGTTTGGAATTGTATATCTAACTAATAATTATTCCTATTCGTGATCGAGGCGTACATGAATAAGCGTTTATGCAAATTGAACCGACACGATATTACTAGCCAGCTTGGGGATATCCATCAGATTGTGGCTGCGCCAAAATTTCTTTGTCGCTCATGTGCTCGTTCATCATCGGATAAAAACACGTTGTGTAAGCCTGCTGCTATTCCGAGTGCATCGACAAAGCTTGTTTCGGAAGGGAAGAAACAACTGCGCTCTGGTACGTCAAATGGCATGACGGACAAAGGTAAAAAGGCCGCAAAGCGATCGGAAAAACAGAACAAGAAAGCGTTAAAAAAACAAAAAAAAGTACTGAAGAAGTTAGAAAAAGTGCTGAAACAGCAGCAAAAACTGTTAAAGAAACATCCTGCATTACAAGTAAAGTTTGCCGATGTGAATCAACGAATTTCTTCGGTTAGTGAACGTTCACTACAACGGCAGATTCACTAAAAACAGATTGTTTACTAAAAATAGATGGTTTACTGAAAACAGATGGTGAGTTAAACCGAGCCACGATAGCCCCTTTTTCAACAACAAAGCCCGCGATGATTGCGGGCTTTGTTGTTTTTAACGCTCAACCTTATTCAGTGAGTACGGCTGGCAGCGACTTTGCGCTTTACCCAAGTTTCATTGACCCACAGTGAGAGCAAAATGATCACGCCGCCAATTGCAAGGCGCATTAAATCTACGTCGCGATTCCAAATCAGAATGTTCACCACTAATCCTGCGGGAACCAGCGCATTATTCATAATCGCTAATGCGCCTGCATTGACTAAACAGGCTCCTTTGTTCCACACGAAGTAACCAAGCCCAGAAGCAATTACCCCTAAGTAGATCAAAATACCCCATTGCAAAGAGGTAGTGGGCAGTTTTTCACTATTACCAAACAGTAAAAATGCCACGCTTGCTACCACCAATGCACCTAAGTAGAAATAACCGAATACGCTGTGTTGCGCTAAAGTAATGGTCTCTTTTTCCATGAGGTATTTATAAGCCACTTGGCCGATAGCAAAACAGAGGTTAGCCCCTTGCACCACCAAAAAGCCCAGCAAAAAGTGCTCGTTTATTGCCGCAAATTTAATAAAAACGGCACCGATTACGGCAATGGCCGCCGTCACTAAGTACCACGGAGAAAAGCGGCCTTTCAGTAGATCGTAGATCAGCGTGACGTAGATTGGTGTAAACACCGTAAACAGCAAAACTTCAGGAACCGATAGCAGTAAAAATGATTGATAGTAGAAACAGTACATCAGGCCCAGTTGGATTCCACCAATGGTCATCAACTTAGCGATCAACGGAGCGGGAACGGTTTTAAACCTGATCAAAGGTAGAAATACTAAGCTCGCTAATGCAACGCGCATCCAAACCGCGAACCAAGAATCAACTTGACCGGCGAGATAAACGCCGATCAAGCTAAATGAAAATGCCCAAAGTAGGGTGACTGCAGAGAGATAGGCCATAACAAACAACGCTGAACAGTAAATAACCTGCAGTCTAACCGAGTTTTGGCTTGTCGTCAGTCGTGAAGTGGTATTACAAGCATGTCGACTGGCGAACAGTTAATCAGTTGCCGAGTGGATGAGAGTAACTTGCTCCAAAAATCTTGATGATGACCGCAGACCACCAAATCAACACTGAATTCAGCGATGGTTTCGCATAGCTCATTACTGAGGTCGCCGCTGCCTACTAGTGTATGGCGGATAGGGTATTGCGCGTGTTCCGCTAAGGCTTGCAGCTGCTTTTGTGACGCTTCCATCGCGTGATGTTGAGTTTCTGCTAAATTGATATCAATGAGTCCGGTATACAGCTCGGCATAGTTAACATCAATGTGAATGAAAGAAACGTCAGCATCGAGTGGTTTTGCCAGTGCAACAGCTTTGTCGACTAAGAGTTTACTGTCTTCTGAAAGATCAATGGCAACCAAAATATGTTGATAACTCATTGTATTATCTCCTGATGGGGTACTGATTAAAGATTAGCACTGAGGCCGAGAGTTTTTTGTCGTCGTGATCTCATATCCGCATACCTGACTCAAAGTGTTATGGTGAGGTTCATGGTATAGTCAATTCAAATCGTTACATAAACTAGGAGTCGACATGTTGTCACAAGCTATGGTTGAAAAACTGAATGAACAAATTAATCTGGAATTTTTTTCATCCAATCTATACTTACAAATGAGTGCTTGGTGTGAAGATAAAGGATTTGAAGGTGCTGCCGAGTTTTTACGCGCTCATGCCGTAGAAGAAATGCAGCACATGCAGCGTTTATTCACCTACGTGAGTGAAACGGGTGCACTGCCTATCCTTGGTGCGATCGCAGCGCCAAAACATAAGTTTACGAGCCTTGGTGAAGTGTTTCGCGAAACTTATCAACATGAGCAGATGATTACTCAGCAGATTAATAAACTCGCTCATGCGGCGTTCACATCTCAAGACTACTCAACGTTTAACTTCCTTCAGTGGTACGTTGCGGAGCAACATGAAGAAGAGAAGTTGTTTAAAGGGATTTTAGATAAGCTAGAGCTTGTGGGTGATGATGGTAAGGCGCTGTTCTTCATCGACAAAGACCTAGCCGCAATGGCAAAAGCCGGCTCATCTTCTGTAATGGATACCCAAGCTGTGTAATCGCAGCAGAAAGAGTATGAAGCGATCGTCTTTTTCTTTGGGTTCTATGCAAAGGTGTAGGGAGGAAAAGATGATCACTGGGGATACAATTTTATTTGCGCTAATGCTGGTCACTGGGGTTAACCTAGTCAGGTATCTTACGGCGCTACGCTCACTTATTTACATCATGCGTGAAGCTCATCCATTGCTTTATCAACAAGTGGATGGCGGTGGCTTTTTTACCACTCACGGTAATGTCACCAAGCAGGTTCGTCTTTTCCACTATTTGAAAGGTAAAGAGTATCACCATCACCACGATCCCCTATTTACGGGCAAGTGTGATCGCGTTAGAGCGCTGTTTATCTTGTCGATGTCATTGCTGGCGGTGACAACCTTCGCGGCTTGTATCGTATAACTGAGCCAGTCATTGTATTGATTAAAGGAGCTATCGTGCTCCTTTTTTATCGTCTGTATAAAGTCATCGACTTATTTCTTCACTATTATGCATCTTCATTGTGCGGCGACTATTATTAGCAAGAGCAATCGAAAGGAGAAAAATAATGGATGAAAAAGCACTGCTCGCACGTTTGAATGAGTTACCTCGTATTCAACAAGTATTACAAGAACTACTCGAAATGGTTAATAAGGAAGAGGTCGATTTTGGTGCGCTCACAAAAAAAATTGCCATGGAACAAGTGTTGAGTGCGCGGCTGCTTCGCCTTGCAAATTCGGCACATTTTGGCGGAAGCCGCACAGTGGCCTCTATCAATGATGCGGTGATTCGTGTCGGAAGTGGCTCGGTGAGAACTATGGTGGTGGCATCGGTATTATCCAGTGCTTTTCCTAAAATTGACACCTTGGATCTGCAGCAATATTGGTCCGATACCTTTGAAATTGCCATTATCGCCAGCAAACTGGGAGCCGCTTGTAAACTCGATGCCAATAGCGTTTTTACTACCGGAATATTGCACAACATTGGCCAATTGATGATCCACACATTAGCGCCGCAAGAAGCGTTGAAAATTCGCCTTTGTGTTGATGCTGGTGAAGTTGAACTAGAAGCACAACAGCAAATCATCCATACCGATGCGAATGTACTGGGGGCGAAGCTAGCCAAAGCTTGGAAGTTTCCTGATGAGATGGTCGATGCGATCGCCTACTCTGCGCAGCCAGAAAAAGCGCAGCTTTCACCAAAACTTGCCCGTGTATTGCATTTTGCCCGTGATATCCACCATCAATGGGATATCCTGACCGAAAAAGAAAAACGCTTATTTCTGGCTGAGCACCCAGATGCTCGTGTACTGGCAATATCTGCCACATTTGCTGAAACAATTGACGCCGTTCGCGGAAAAGGGCGCGAGCTTGCAGAGCAGCTCGTCTAATACCGTCGCTGGTGGATTAACCTTGTCTTCACTCAATTAGTCGTTAAAATGTCCCCCATTGATAAGGATGTACGCCACTAGCGCTGCATCCTTTTTGTTTGTCATTAGGTGCGTGTGCGTCTAATTAAATGAAGGTGAAAGCATGAGTCAGTCGTTTGATGTTGTCGTTATTGGTGCTGGCGCCGCCGGGCTAATGTGCGCCGCGCAAGCTGGCCTGCGCGGGCGCAGCGTATGCGTTCTCGATCATGCCAAAAAGCCTGGCCGTAAAATTTTGATCTCAGGTGGCGGTCGCTGTAATTTCACCAATTATGAACTATCGGCCGCCAACTATTTATGCCGCAATCCCCATTTCGTTAAATCAGCGTTATCGCAGTACAGCCAGTGGGACTTTATCTCGCTGGTCAGTAAATACAATATTGCGTTTGAAGAGCGCGATCATGGCCAGCTCTTTTGCCTTGATTCGGCGAAGGACATCGTCAATATGTTGCTAAAAGAGTGCGATTTACCGACGATCAAGCAGCGTTATCAAGTCGAGATTCAATCGATAGATAAGGTGCCAAAGGGCTTTCAGCTCACCACCAATGACGGGCCGATCGAGTGCCAGTCACTGGTGGTCGCAACGGGTGGCTTGTCGATGCCCAAACTCGGCGCGACTCCTTTGGGTTACAAAATTGCAGAGCAGTTTGGACTGGCGGTGATCCCAACCACGGCCGGGCTCGTGCCTTTTACACTGCATAAACAAGATAAAGAAGATTTCGCCGAACTGGCCGGCATTGCCATTCCAACTGAAATCACTACTGAAGATGGCACTGTGTTTAAAGAAGCACTGCTGTTTACTCATCGTGGTTTATCTGGGCCGGCGGTGTTGCAAATTTCTTCTTACTGGAAAGCGGGGCAGAAGGTCAGTATCAACTTAGTGCCGGAAGTAGACATCGAGCGGCTATTGAATGAATCACGTGAAGCACACCCAAATCAAAGCTTAAAAAACACACTCGCGAAAGTACTGCCTAAGCGTTTGGTTGAAGTGCTGATTGAGCGCAAAGCTTTTGTCGATAAACCGCTCAAACAGTTAAACCCACACGAAATAACCGCTATCGCACACGACTTACAACATTGGCCGATTCTTCCCAATGGTACTGAAGGTTATCGCACCGCCGAAGTCACATTAGGTGGCGTAGACACCGATTGCCTCTCATCGAAAACCATGGAATGCAAATCGGTTCCGGGCCTCTATTTTATTGGTGAGGTAATGGATGTGACGGGCTGGCTTGGCGGCTATAATTTCCAATGGTGTTGGTCAAGCGGCTATGTCGCCGGACAATGGGTGTAAGCTTTATTGTTCCTGAACATAAGCTGTTTCGAGATAAAAAGCCATCCTCAACGATAAATGTCACTGAAGAGCACTGTCAAACCAATGGATAGTTTTTTAGAAAAAAGAAGAGCTGCACAGGTTAGCCCTTCTTTTTTGTTGTGTGGCAATGAATTGCTTCTAGCTGGATTTATTTTGTTTATAGCGGTCAAAGATAACCGCCGCGAGCAAAATAGTTCCTCGCACTACGTATTGAGAAAAAGGTGACATATTCAGTAGATTCATCGCATTCTCTACCGTACCGAGGATGAGCACACCCGCAATAACGTAAGATACTTTACCTATCCCGCCTTTGAGCGATACCCCACCGAGCACACAAGCAGAGATGACCACTAACTCAAAACCGACGGAAGTCATCGGCTGACCGCTGGTCATACGCGCGGCTAAAATAACCCCAGCGAGCGCAGAGATAAAGCCAGAGATAGTGAAAATGATGATTTTAGTTTTTACGACGTTGACACCCGCTAATCGTGCGGCTTCTTCATTACCGCCAATCGCTAATGTATTGCGCCCATAAACCGTACGGTTTAGCAAAAAGGCAAAAATAGCGAAGGTGACTATGGTTAACCAAATTGGCGTTGGGATACCAAGTAAAGAGGAGTTACCTAGGGTGAAGAAATGTTCTTCAGTGATCCCAACCGCCTTACCGTCAGAGATGATATAACCAAGACCACGAGCTATTTGCATCGTTGCGAGAGTCGTTATCAGCGCATTGATCTGCAATTTGGCAATAACGAAGCCATTTAGCAAACCAAAGAGTACACCTGAAAGTAAGCCTGCGCCGATACCCAATACCACACTGCTGGTTGCGTTAATCGCTACCGCCGTGACTACGCCAGAGCAGGCAATAACCGAAGCAATCGAGAGATCTAAATCCCCGCAGGCTAGGCAAAAGAGCATGGCGCACGCAACCATGCCGCTCATGGAAATAGCCAGACCGAGCCCTTTCATATTAATGAATGTAGCAAAATAAGGGACAAATAAACTGCAAAGCAAAAATAGCCCAGCAAAGACCATCAGCATGCCGAACTTATCCCAGATGGAAGAGAACTTAAAAGAGCGAGTCGGGCTCTCGGTATTGTCTATTTTGGTTGAACTCGTTACAGCCATTAGGATATTCCTTTTTACGCAGCGACGTCGTTGCCAATCATGGCAAGACGTAACGCAGATTGTTCGTTAAATTCAGTTCGTGTTAATTCACCAGTTACTTTGCCATCTTTCATAACCAGTAATCGGTCAGCGATACCAAGCACTTCAGGCATGTCACTAGAGACAACTAAGACAGTCACGCCATTTTCTGCCAATTTGAAGATCAACTCGTATATCTCAGACTTAGCGCCAACATCAATGCCGCGCGTCGGCTCATCTAGCAAAATGACGCTCATATCGGTAGATAACCAACGACCAAGGATCACTTTTTGTTGATTGCCACCGGAGAGCTCGCCAATGGGTTGATCTAACGAAGCGGTTTTGACGTTTAATGACTGGTTTTGTTTGAGGGCATTGCTCGACTCCCACTGGAAGTTGATTAACCCACCAAGCTTTAGATGCCATGGACGGGCGCTGATATTGGTGTTTTCTTGCACCGATAAAATAGGCACGATACCGTCTGCTTTGCGATCTTCAGGGCATAAGGTAATGCCCGCCCGAATGGCATCTTCAGGTTTAGTAATCCGTATTTTTTGTCCGTGAAGATAAACATCGCCCGCGGTGGCTTTTTCTGCTCCGAAAATCAAACGGGTAAGTTCTGTTCTGCCCGCACCGACCAGACCAAACAAACCTAATATTTCGCCTTGCTTTATTTCTAGCGAGAGAGGAGCGGTGAGCCCTCTGCCCATCAGGTTTTTAATCGCTAATCCACTTTGACCAAGAGGACGAGAGCGGTAGTTGTAAATGTCATTGATTTCCCGGCCAACCATTAACTCAACTAAACGGTCATGAGTGAGAGTCGAAAGGTCATAACAGGTTTGCACATGGGTACCATCTTTGAAGATGGTGATTGCATCACACAGAGCGAATATTTCTTCCATACGATGAGAAACGTAAAGAATGATTTTGCCGTCGTCGCGCAATTCGCGGATCACTTTAAATAGGTTTTCAATTTCACGTTGAGACAAGCTACTGGTTGGTTCGTCAAAAGCGATGATGTGTGCATTGCGACTTAGCGCTTTAGCAATTTCAACCATTTGCCACTGGCCAATAGAAAACTCTTTTAATGGGCGAGAGGGGTCAAAATTTTCCCCCAAGCGCAATAACTGTTTACGTGCGTTACGATTGAGGGTTTCGGTATCGACCCGGCCATGTTTAGTGGGAAGTTGCCCTAAGAAAATGTTTTCTGCCACGCTGAGTTCAGGAACCAAATTAAGCTCTTGATAAATAATGGCGATACCTTGCTCTAATGCGTCAACCGTCGATTGAAATGTTACTGGATGCCCATCAATGAGCAGCTTGCCGTGGGTGGGTTGATGCAGCCCGCTTAGCGTTTTCAATAGAGTCGATTTCCCAGCCCCATTTTCTCCCATTAAGGCATGAACACTACCGCTGTTAACGCGAAAGCTAATGTCGGTCAGTGCCTTAACACCCGTAAAGTGTTTTGATATTTGGCAAAACTCTAAGCAAGAGTGTGAAGCTGCCATAGTCTGTACTCCTGTTTACTTCGCGAAAGCGGTACGAAGAAGCTGTACCGCTTTTAGCCATTGACGACGAACGCCTTACAGGCCTTTCTTTGCCAGTTCTGCTTCGTAGTTGTCGCGAGTAATTAAGACAACGTCCGTCACTTCAACGAATTTTTGTGGTTCAACACCGTCTTTCACCCATTTATAAAGTGATTCGATGCTTTTGAAGCCGTGTACATCTGGGCTCGGTAAAAGAGAACCATAGAACCCTGTTGGTTTCGATTTAGCTAATTCACTGACAGCATCGACGCCATTAATGCCAACACCAATCACATTACTTGCGTTAAACCCTTGTCCTTCTGTCGCACGAACGCCGCCGAGAACGGTATTGTCGTTCATACCGACGATAAGCCACTGCTTGACCATTGGGTATTGCACCAGTAGCGAGTTTGCTGCATCCAGAGCGCCAGGGATGTCATTTGCTTTGGTTGGCACGCGGTAAATTTGGTTGGATGGGAAACCCGCTTCTTTCAGTGCCTTAATCGAACCATCGACACGACGACGCGCGGTATCCAGCTCGTCTGCGGTTATGGCCATAACGCCCGTTGTTGCGGTATCCCAGTTACGTTTTGTCATCTCTTTGTACAGTTCAGAACCTTGGCGATAACCAATTTCACTGGCAGCCATCATCACCAAAGGCACGTTTGTCATCGGTTCGCCTTTCGCATTAAGGAACTGGTCATCAACCGTGATGACTTTCAAATCGTAGCTTTTTGCTTTAGCCATAATTGCAGGCCCAAGCTTAGGGTCAGGTGTGCAGATGACAAAGCCTTTGGCGCCACTTGCCGCTAGCGTATCGATAGCGTTCAGTGTTTTTTCTCCATCAGGCACCGCCATTTTGATCACTTCAAAGTTATATTGCTTACCGGCTTGCTCAGCAAAATTCCATTCTGTTTGGAACCAAGGCTCTTCAGGTTGTTTTACCAAATAACCTAATTTGAGTTCATCGTTGCTACCGAAAAAGGCATTAGCAGAAATACTGAATAATGCGGTTCCGGTGAGTATTGCGGCAGCGAGTGTGGTTTTTATGCTTTTCATCTTATTTGTCCGTCCACTGGTAGGGTTGTTTCATCTCCATACTTAAGGAAGTTGACGAGCTTTGAAGTGATGAAAATCACAGCAGAAAAATGTAGCGTTTTTGTCCATTCATGTAGCGAGGTAGGGCATGAAGTACCTCTCACTTTTTATGGTTTTATGTGTTTGATTTTATATGTCCATCGGCTATTTGGCGTTTTTATGCGCTTTTTTTTCTGGAAAAAAGCTGAAGTGATGATTTTAAAACCATTAGCACAGAATGAGTGTGTCGACTAATTTATCCATATTTTTAGCTATTGGGTTCATGGTGATATTGACGTAAGACCGTTATAAAAATAGGCAGTTAATCGGTCTGATGTGGAGTGACCATGAATAATTTGAATATAGATTCACCTTACGTGATCGGCTTAGATTTTGGCTCTGATTCTGTACGAGCTTTATTGGTGAATGCTCGCAATGGTGAAGAGGTTGCGTCTGGCGTGGCTAACTACCCAAGGTGGGCAAAAGGACAATACAGCGACTCGAACCAATCTCAATTTCGTCATCATCCTCTTGATTATATTGAGTCTCTTACCATTGCTGTCCGAGAAACGTTGGCGCAGGTTTCCACGGAGATCGCACAATCTGTTGTTGGTATTGGCGTGGACAGTACGGGTTCGACTCCAGCCCCTATCGATAAAGAGGGCAATGTGTTGGCGTTGCTTCCTGAGTTTGAGCATAACCCCAACGCCATGTTTATCTTGTGGAAAGATCATACTTCCGTGACCAAAGCGGAACGCATTAATGAGCTGGCCCATTCACACACTTTTCCAGACTACACCAAATACATCGGGGGATTGTATTCATCGGAGTGGTTTTGGGCGAAAGCCGCGTGGGTAGCGGAACAAGATGCAGGGCTTGTTCCTTATATCCATAGCTGGGTTGAGTTGTGTGATTGGGTTCCAGCTCTCCTTGCAGGGTGTCAGCATCCTACAAATTTACGTCGTGGTATTTGTGCTGCAGGGCATAAAGCGATGTGGCATGAAAGCTGGGGCGGTTTACCTTCGCAAGATTTTTTATCGGCCATTTCTCCCACGCTCGATGGCATGCGAGATCGAATGTTTACTGAGGTATACACCTCAGACCAATTAGCTGGGCATCTGAGTGCAGAGTGGGCGCAGCGGCTAGGCTTACCAGAGGGAATTGCCATTGCCATTGGTGCTTTTGATTGCCATATGGGCGCGGTGGGCGCTGGCGCTGGCGAACATGACTTAGTGAAAGTTATTGGTACGTCAACATGCGATATTTTGATGGTGGATGCACAAAGTATCGGTGATCGAACCATTCATGGAATATGTGGCCAAGTTACGGGTAGTGCGATGCCAGACTTAATGGCACTGGAGGCTGGGCAATCAGCATTTGGTGATATTTATGCTTGGTACAAACGTGTGATGTTGTGGCCAATCGCACAACTGGCTAAGCAAAACCCACAATTAGGAATTGATCTGGACGCCGTTGAGGCCTTGTTAATTCCTCAACTTACGGCGGAAGCACAGTCAAAACGTCTGCAACTGGAAACGCCTCTTGCTTTAGATTGGCATAACGGGCGGCGAACGCCTTATGCTAATCAACGTCTCAAGGGCGCAATCACGGGGCTGAACTTAGGCTCTAGTGCACCAGATATCTTTGCATCACTGGTGGAATCAACGGCTCATGGTGCGAAATCAATCGTCGATTGTTTCGTTGAGCAAGGTGTCGAAGTGAAACGTGTCATCGCCATTGGCGGAATTTCTCAGAAGTCACCATTTGTGATGCAAACCTGTGCCAATGTCATTGGGCGAGAAATCGCCGTTGTCGCTTCAGAGCAGTGTTGTGCATTAGGTGCGGCCATTTTTGCAGCTGTTGCGGCCGGGGTTTATAGCGATGCCGAGCAAGCTCAAACTCAAATGGCGAGCCCAATCTGCGATGTTTACTACCCAGATGCTGACACCAAAGGGATGAGCGAATGGCGTTACCACGCTTATCGCCAGTTAGGGCAGCAGATCGAACAATTTTCTGAATTCTTGTTGGCACAGGAGTGTACTGATGAGTGTTAAGACTTCTCTAGGCTTCGATTTAGCGAGCGACCCACAAGCAAAGCAACGTCTGAGTGAGCTTCGGCAGCAAGTATGGCAAGCCAATATGGCGCTACAGACCCACGGTTTAGTTACCTTTACTTGGGGCAATGTATCAGGCATTGACCGCTTAACAGGGTTAGTTGTGATTAAGCCAAGTGGCGTCGAATACGAAGCACTCAATGCCGGCAATATGGTGGTGGTTGATCTGAATGGCTTGGTTGTCGAGGGCGATCTTAAACCCTCCTCTGACACGGCTACCCATTTGGCTTTATATCGCGCTTACCCAGAACTTGGCGGCATTGTGCACACGCATTCTCCTCATGCCACCTCTTGGGCTCAAGCAGGTAAAGCCATTCCAGCATTGGGTACTACTCATGCTGACTATTTCTACGGCAGCATTCCCTGTACTCGCCCCTTGACCAATGCCGAAATCGCAACCGACTACGAACACCATACCGGCAAGGTCATCATTGAAACGATCAGTGGTGGTGAAGTGTTGGCCATTCCTGGGGTTATTGTTAATGAACACGGCCCATTCAGCTGGGGTAAGGATGCTGATCACGCCGTTCATAACTCAGTTGTCATGGAGGTTGTCGCCAAAATGGCGCTGCAAACTTTGCAGATCAACCCTCAAGTGACATTCATCAATCAAGCCCTACTGGATAAACATTACTTACGTAAACACGGAGCTAATGCTTATTACGGTCAAAGTAATGTAAAAAATAAATAAGGGATAACAATGAACACGTTTACCAATCAACAAGTGTGGTTTGTCACTGGGTCGCAGCACCTTTACGGACCTCAAGTATTACAAAATGTCGCGCAAAATAGCCAAGAAATTATCCATGGTTTAAATCAATCTCCAGCCATTTCGGTTCCTTTGGTGAACAAAGGTACAGTGAAGACGCCAGATGAGATATTAGAGGTTTGTCGCCAAGCCAATAATGATGATTCATGTATTGGTCTCGTGCTTTGGATGCACACATTCTCGCCTGCAAAAATGTGGATTGCGGGGTTAAGCCAACTCAATAAGCCGTTCTTGCATCTTCATACTCAATTCAATGCGGCCCTGCCTTGGGATGAAATTGATATGGGCTTTATGAACCTAAATCAAAGCGCCCATGGTTGTCGTGAGTTTGGTTTTATTGGCACGCGACTGGGGATTGATCGAAAAGTAGTCGTGGGGCATTGGGAGAGCCCGATTGTTCACCAACAGGTGGATGATTGGTGCCGTGCAGCGATTGCTATTCATGAAGGGAAGTCGCTTAAAGTAGCGCGTTTTGGCGACAACATGCGTCAAGTCGCGGTGACGGAAGGAAACAAAGTCTCTGCGCAAATTCAATTTGGTTATGAAGTTCATGGCTATGGTTTGGGTGAGCTGAGCGAGAGCGTCAATCAAGTTTCAGACAGTGATGCTAAGGCTTTAATGGATGAATACGCTTCTTGCTACAGCATGAGCCCTGAACTTTTCAAAGACAGCGCAAGTATCAATATTCTAACCCAAGAAGCGAAGTTGGAATTGGGTATGCTGCGTTTCTTGGATTCCGTGGGCGCGAAGGCATTCACCAACACCTTTGAAAATTTATCGGGTATTTCGAACTTGCCGGGCTTGGCCACACAACGCTTGATGGAAAAAGGCTTCGGGTACGGCGGTGAGGGGGATTGGAAGACCGCAGCGATGACTCGCATTATGAAAGTGATGGGGCAAGGCCGAGTGGGCGGAACATCGTTCATGGAAGACTACACCTACAACTTTGGTCAGCAAAGCCAAGTTCTCGGCGCTCATATGCTGGAAGTTTGCCCTTCTATTGCTCAAGACAAGCCAAAGATTGAAATTCATCGTCACACTATTGGCTGCAAATGCGACATTGCTCGTATGATGTTCAGCGGAAAAGCGGGGCCTGCGGTAAACGTATCCTTGATTGATCTTGGAAATCGCTTTCGCATGATAGTCAATACGGTCGATACTCAAGCTCCACCACAATCGCTACCTAAATTACCCGTGGCGCATGCGTTATGGACGCCGCAACCCAACCTTGAGACGGCAGCCGCAGCATGGATCCATGCGGGTGGCGCGCATCATACCGTATACAGCCAAGCGGTGAGTGTTGAGATGTTAGCGGATTATGCCGAAATGGCGGGGATCGAAATGGTATTAATCGATAACCAAACCTCCTTGTATCCATTCAAGTCCGCACTCAAAACAAACAGCGTTTATTACCGTTTATCTTCAGGTATTTAAACCCGCGGAACACTCCCTCATTTGAGGGAGTGTTCATTAGGCTATGGTGTGAACATGAATGCTCTTCCTTTATCCACTGGCTTACCATTACTGCGTTATAAAGAGTGGTATTTGGAATTAAAAGCCGATACACCCGATCAATTTCAGCTGTGTTGTGAGGATAAACCTGTATTCGTTGGGCAGCTTGAGCTGATCAACAATGGGCTTATCATTGATATGCGCTCTGTGGTTTGGCATTTCAGATCTAAGCAAAACCATTTAGAGCAGTGGTGCAACATTCAGCTTAACGAAACACTCTCATTGAGTATGACTTACACCTTTTTTCAAGGTGCATTGGTGATTGATTATCTTGCGCGAAATAGCATCCCAACTCGGCTTGATATTCGACATCACATTACTCAAACAGATGTTAGCCACCAACTGGCCACGCAACCTGAAGACATCATCTCTTCGATTAAAGGTTGGCAAAGAAAACGTAATGATCAACCCAGTGAATACTTAATCGAACCCGTAGGGCATGGCTTCTGTGAGGCTTTTTCTGCGACACAATGGATAGTCTTAGATGAAAAGTGTGAACTGAAAAATCGTACTTAACGAAGAGGTTGCTTACACTACACGTAAATTACAGTGAATATTGCCCCCATGCAGAA
This sequence comes from Vibrio sp. V03_P4A6T147, assembly GCF_002241085.1. Classification (NCBI taxonomy): domain Bacteria; kingdom Pseudomonadati; phylum Pseudomonadota; class Gammaproteobacteria; order Vibrionales; family Vibrionaceae; genus Vibrio; species Vibrio sp. V03_P4A6T147. Next base: position 10,456 of record NZ_NDIO01000328.1, on the reverse strand, counting down.
TAACCCTCTAAAACCTGGATATAACTTTAATGCTCATTTAGTGGCTGGACTAACGCCAATTATTGAGGGAGATGAACTGGATTTTACGATTGATCGACCTAATGGCATGAAAGGTTTTATTGTCAATTTTACGAGCAAAGGCGAGGGAACCATTTTTTATGGCGAAGATGAGTTTCACGTGAAACCTGGAGACTTACTTCTTTTTCCTCCAACAGCGGCTCACTATTATCATCGAAAAAAAGATTGTGCTTCTTGGTTTCACCGTTGGGTTTATTTTCGGCCACGAGCCTTTTGGCATGACTGGCTAACATGGCAACAGCAAAAAAATGGCGTCTACTTAACGCAAGGGTTGGATGAGAATACCATTCGCTATATTGAAAACCTGTTTATCGATATTGAATACACTTCAAAACAAGATGTCCCTTATCGAAATGATTTATCGATTAACTTGCTCGAACAATTATTGATTAGATGTAAGACACTGCAACCGGATGTCGTCAGCAAACCGCTTGACCCTAGGGTGGTGGAAGCGATGAATTATATGACGCAAAACCTCAATCAAGACTTCACTATCGAGGATGTTTCGGCCCATATCTGTTTATCACCATCGCGTTTAGGCCACCTATTTCGTTCTGAAATGGAGATGACCATAACCCAATGGCGCGACGACCAAAGGATCAGCCGAGCCAAACAATTACTGGTCACGTCTAACTACTCGGTCAATCACATTGGTCGAATTGTGGGCTATTCAGACCCACTCTATTTTTCTCGTGTTTTTAAACGTAAGGCCGGTGTGAGCCCTAAGATTTACCGCGATCAAATTACTTTGTAAACCTATGCAATCTGTCCGTTTGGGCTTTTCGTCAATTTGGGTCGCTTTCATTGAGTGATCGTTTTAGGCGTTTTAAACTGCTGCACGACAAGCCCTGTGATGATCAGCACTAAACCAATCAGAGTGGTGGGGTGAATAGTTTCGCCAATAATAGTAGCCAGCAACAGCAGTGAGATGAAAGGTGAAGCAAAAATGAGATTGCTGATCCTTGCGGTGTTGGCCGTGAGTTTTAATGCACTCAACCACAGCACGAAGGTGATCCCCATTTCAAACAAGCCGACATAAGTTACCGCGCTCCATCCTTTAATCGTAATCTGATGCCAGCTTGCACCTTCATAACAACTTAAACCAATCGCAAAAGGGATGGCGATCAAAAACCCCAGTAAAACGCCAATCACGGGGTCGGCGGTGTTTTTGGTATTAAGAATCCAGTAGCCAGCCCAAAGAAGCGTTGATAATAGTGCCAGCCCAACACCCAGCGGGCTATCAAACTGCATGGCTAAAATATCACCCTTAGTCGCGATAACCACCACACCAAAATAGCTCAGTGCACACGCTATCCAATCTTGTTTACGGATGGTTTGTCCTAAAAATACAGCGGCCATCAGTGTCAGGGTGATGGCCCAACTGTAGTTGATCGCTTGCGCTTGAGAGGCGGGCAGCAGTGAGTAGGCCTTAAACAGAATGAGGTAGTATGCGAGAGGATTAATTAAGCCCAACAATAAGTAATACCAAGGGTTAGCGAGAAAGGTACTCACCACTTGGTTGAGCTTGCCTTGCAGCGCGCAAATGCCCAGCAGTACGCACCCAGAGACAGCACTCGCAACCGTCAGCATCTGGATCGGCGTAAATTCAGCCAGCGTAAGTTTGAAAGCCGTGGCAACCGTTGACCACAATAATACGGCAGATAAGCCAAAGCCGAGTGCGCGTCGTTCGTCCATGAATCCTCGTTAGAATAATTGTTGAAATAGTGTTCAGCGGCGCAAGTCTATAGTTTGCTGTTAACTTGTACAAACTGGACATTTATCCAGTATCGAAATACCATTTGTCCATGACTGATAAAATGAGTTAACCCGTTATCATGCAATGGATTATCGAAAATCAAGCGTTAGTGCTTTCAACGTTAGGCAGCGCCGTGCTGAGCGGCTCAGTGGCTGGTTGGTGGGTTAAGCAGAAGCTCAATTTGAAAAGTGAGCTATTACAACAGCAGTTAGAGACTCATCAAGCCCATCATCAGCAGCAGATAATCGAACTCAAACAAGCTTTGCAGCAGGCGCGACAAGAGTTGGATGAGCTGGATGAAGAACGAGATAAAGCCGCATTTGAGCTTAAGCAATCGCACGGGAAATTCATGGCCGCGATGGAAAAGTTGCGCTATTTCGAAGTGGTTAAGCAAGAGCGGCAACAGAGCATGGAAGATGCGCACGCTCTGCGTGAGCAGAAATCGCAACTTGAGGCTCAACTGCGTGAGCAAGAAGCACGGCATGAACAGCAAATTCAATCGAGCCAAGAAAAACTACAGTTACTTGAACACGCTGAGGAACGCCTAAAGCAGCAGTTTGAGCAGCTAGCCAATCAGTTATTTGAAGTCAAAACTGCGAAAGTGGATCAGCAGAACCGTCAAAGTTTGGAAGGGCTACTTTCTCCGCTGAAAGAGCAGCTCGAAGGGTTTAAAAAGCAGGTCAATGACAGCTTCAATCATGAAGCGAAAGAGCGCCATACGTTGGTTCATGAATTGAAAAACTTACAACGCCTCAATGAACAGATGGCGCAAGAGGCTCTCAATTTGACTCAAGCGCTGAAAGGCGACAATAAACAGCAAGGCAATTGGGGTGAAGTGGTTCTCGCGCGGGTGCTGACCGAATCGGGCCTGCGTGAAGGGCACGAATATCACACTCAAGTCAGTTTGCAAAACGAGGCTGGTAAGCGCTATCAACCGGATGTGATCGTCAATTTGCCACACGACAAACAGGTGGTGATTGACTCGAAAATGGCGCTGGTGGCTTATGAGCGTTATTTCCATGCTCAAACTGAAAGTGAACGTGCTCGCGCATTAAGTGAGCATTTACTTGCGCTGCGTGCCCATATAAAAGGACTCGGTCAGAAAGATTATCATCAGCTCAAAGGGCTACAAAGTTTGGATTACGTGCTGATGTTTATTCCCGTCGAACCTGCATTCCAAGTGGCGATTCAAGCTGATCCCAGCTTGGTAAAAGAGGCGATGGAGCAAAATATTTTGCTGGTTAGCCCAACCACCTTGTTGGTTGCGCTGCGTACGATCGATAATTTATGGCGCAATGATCGACAAAACCAGAACGCGAAGTTGATCGCTGAGCGGGCCAGCAAATTGTACGATAAATTACGCTTGTTTATGGAGGACATGGAAGGGCTTGGCAGCGCGTTAGACCGTGCAAACCAAAACTATCAAGGGGCGATGAATAAGCTCGCGACAGGGCGCGGCAACGCACTGCGTCAAGCCGAAAGTTTTAAACAACTTGGCGTCGAGATAAAACGTTCCATAAACAGTGAATGGGTCGAACAAGCACAAAATGAGGCATGGGCAGACAGTGCGGTGGAAAATGCACCTTTAGTAGAAAGACATCACGCTGAGGATAAAGTAAACTGATCGCTCGCAGTCGCCTTTAACAAAACAGTGCTGCCCAAGAGGAACCTTCATGACGGATACCAGCGTGCAATCAAAAACAGCATTAGAGACACAAAATACCACTCACTTTGGTTTTGAAACCGTAGCGAAAGAAGAAAAAGTCGCCAAAGTCGCGCAAGTTTTTCACTCGGTTGCGGCCAAATACGACATGATGAATGACCTGATGTCTGGTGGCATTCATCGCTTATGGAAGCGTTTTACCATTGATTGCAGTGGCGCTCGCCCGGGCCAACGTATTTTGGATCTTGGTGGTGGTACGGGCGATCTAACCGCCAAATTTTCACGCATTGTGGGCGAAAAAGGTCATGTTATTCTGGCTGATATCAACAACTCGATGCTCAATGTCGGACGCGATAAATTGCGTGATAAAGGTGTAGTGGGCAACGTACATTACGTGCAAGCCAATGCCGAAGAACTGCCTTTTCCAGATAACTATTTCGACTGCATCACCATCAGTTTTTGCCTGCGTAATGTAACCGATAAAGATAAAGCGCTGAGCTCGATGTTCCGCGTTTTAAAACCGGGTGGTCGTTTGTTGGTACTTGAGTTCTCCAAGCCAGTGCTTGAGCCATTATCCAAAGTATACGATGCGTATTCGTTCCATCTATTGCCGAAAATGGGCCAAATCATTGCCAATGATGCCGACAGCTACCGCTATCTTGCGGAATCTATCCGCATGCATCCCGATCAAGAAACCTTAAAAGGGATGATGGAGCAGGTTGGTTTTGAGCAAACGAGTTACTACAACTTAACGGGCGGTATTGTTGCGCTGCACCGTGGTTACAAATTCTAAGGATTGGGCATGCCGTTTGAGCCTTTAGTTACCGCCGCGATTGAGACCACACTCAACACCTTAATTCAAGACGATCCTGAGTTGGTGCGCCGATTATCACGCCTGAAAGGGCAAGTCATCCAAGTGCATCTCAAAGAGTTCAATAAAACGCTGACCTTCATTTTTAGCCAGCAAATTGATGTGTTAGCGGCTTACGAAGGCGAGTCGAATTGCTACCTGTCGCTCAATGTTTCCATTTTGCCCGAGCTACGCGAGCAAGCGAACATCACCCAACTGATCAAACAAGATAAGTTGGTGTTGGAGGGCGATATTCAACTGGCGCAAAAATTTGCCCAGTTGATCACCGATTGCAAGCCGGATGTTGAAGAGTGGTTGTCACGCGTGACGGGCGATGTGCTGGCTCACGCTTTAGTGCAGGGTGTGAAAGACATAGGCCAAGCGCTGCAATCACAACGAAGCAAGCATCAAAACCATCTCAGCCAAGTGTTAACGGAAGAGTGGCGTTTATTGCCCAGCTCGCTCGAGGTGGCTTATTTTTGTGACCAAGTGGATGATCTCAATAGCCAAGCGGCGCGTATTGAAGCCAAAATTCAACACTTGTTGGAGCAAGCATGACGCCAACTGAACTCAAGCGGTTGTACCGAATTATCAAGGTACAATTGGAATATGGTCTAGATGAATTGTTGCCAGAACATCAACTTACTAAAGCGCCAATATTAGCGCGCAAAGGATTGTTCTGGATTAAAAATCAGCATGCGGACAAACCATTAGGTGAGCGCTTGCGCTTAGCCTTGCAAGAGCTTGGTCCAGTGTGGATTAAGTTTGGCCAGATGATGTCAACGCGGCGTGACCTGTTTCCACCGCACATCGCAGACCAACTTGCGTTACTGCAAGATAAAGTCGCTCCGTTTGATGGTGTACTTGCTAAAACTCAGATGGAAAAAGCGTTGGGCGGCGCTTTAGAAACTTGGTTTGATGAATTTGATATTGAACCACTTGCTTCTGCATCGATTGCTCAAGTCCATACCGCCAAACTCAAATCATCTGGCCGGGAAATCGTACTCAAGGTGATTCGGCCAGATATTCGGCCAGTGATTGATGCCGATATCAAACTCATGTATCGCATGGCGAAAATTGTTGCCAAAGCATTACCTGAAGCAAGGCGACTGAAGCCCGTTGAAGTGGTGCGTGAATACGAAAAAACTCTGCTTGCTGAACTCGATCTACGCCGAGAAGCAGCCAACGCCATTCAATTGCGTCGTAACTTTGAAAATAGTGAAGAGTTATACATTCCAGAGATAATTCCTGACTTTAGTAATGAAACTGTCATGGTTTCTGAGCGAATATACGGCATTCAAGTTTCTGATATTGAAGGTTTAGCGGCCAACGGTACTAATATGAAGTTGCTTGCTGAACGCGGGGTGAGCGTATTCTTTACCCAAGTATTCCGCGACAGTTTTTTCCATGCCGATATGCACCCGGGTAATGTCTTTGTTAATCCCGCGCATCCTGACAATCCACAATGGATTGGCTTAGATTGTGGTATTGTCGGTACCTTAAACAGTGAAGATAAACGTTATTTAGCCGAAAACTTCTTAGCTTTTTTCAACCGAGATTACCGCCGAGTGGCACAATTGCACGTTGATTCTGGTTGGGTTCCACGTGAAACCAACATCGATGAATTTGAGTTTGCTATTCGCGTGGTCTGTGAGCCAATTTTTGCCAAGCCATTGTGCGAAATCTCATTTGGTCACGTGTTGCTAAACTTGTTTAACACGGCTCGTCGCTTCAATATGGAAGTGCAGCCGCAATTGGTCTTGCTGCAAAAAACGTTATTGTATGTCGAAGGGTTAGGGCGTCAGCTTTATCCTCAATTGGATTTGTGGCAAACCGCTAAACCATTTTTAGAAAAATGGATGATGAACCAAGTTGGGCCGCAAGCGTTTATCCGCGCAGTGAAAGAGCGAGCTCCGCTTTGGGCTGAAAAATTACCTGAGTTGCCAGAGCTGCTTTACGATAGCCTCAAACAAGGTAAAGCAATGAACCAAAGGTTGGATCAGTTGTACCAAGGTTATCGAGCCAGTAAGCGTCAACAGGCAACAGGAAAGTTTTTATTTGGTATTGGCGCCACTTTGGTCGTATGCTCGGCGATATTAGTGACCAGTGCTTATCAGCCGTTTGCAATAACCAGTGCGATTGCAGGTGTTGTATTTTGGCTACTCAGTTGGAGTGCTTACCGTCGTTAAGCGGTCTTTTATTTGAAATCAATTTGTTGAGAAATTCCTGAGGTGTAGAGAATGGGTGGTATCAGTATTTGGCAACTTCTAATTATTGCCGTGATTGTTGTATTACTATTTGGAACCAAGAAACTGCGTGGTATCGGTAGCGATCTCGGTGGTGCGGTTAAGGGGTTCAAAAAGGCGATGAGCGATGAAGAGCCAGCCAAGAAAGACGCAGATTTTGAACCTAAAAATATAGAGCAGCAGAAGACAGAAGCGACTGCTGAGACTAAAAAAGATAAAGAGCAGGCCTAACACGTGTTTGATATCGGTTTTTGGGAGCTGGTATTAATATCGGTTGTCGCGTTGGTCGTTCTTGGCCCTGAGCGTTTACCTCATGCTATTCGCAGTGTGGCAAAATTTGTTAGCACAGCAAAGAACATGGCGAACAGTGTTAAAGATGAATTAGCACATGAGCTCAAAATTCAAGAGCTGCAAGAAAACTTGCGTAAAGCAGAGCAAATGGGAATGGAAAATTTATCTCCAGAGCTGAAATCTTCTGTGGATCAGCTCAAGCAGGCTGCGCAAGATGTACAACGCCCTTATGCGAACTCATCGCCCTCTGAAACAAAAACAGAGCACGATGAACAAAGCGTTGAAGTGATTCCCGCTACAACGATTTCGTCGCCTGAAACGGCCGATAAGAAAGCCGACTCATCTCTGTAGGAGGAGTTACTGCTACCACTGTAACTCCTCCTCTTATGCTCTATTTATACGAGGTTCGATATGTCTTCCGTTGAGCAGACACAGCCTTTAATCAGTCACTTGCTAGAGCTGCGCGATCGTTTATTGCGTTCAATAGCTGCGGTGATCGTGATTTTTATCGGCTTAGTCTATTTCTCTAGCGACATCTACGATTTTGTCTCCAAACCATTGGTTGAGCGTTTGCCTGAAGGGGCGACGATGATTGCGACCGATGTTGCCTCGCCCTTTTTCACGCCACTCAAACTTACTTTGATCACGTCCGCTTTTCTCGCGGTGCCTTTTATCCTTTATCAAATCTGGGCCTTTGTCGCTCCAGGTTTGTATAAGCATGAACGCCGTTTAGTCATGCCATTGATGTTTTCAAGCTCGTTGTTGTTCTATTGCGGTGTGGCGTTTGCGTACTTTGTGGTATTTCCACTGGTGTTTGGCTTTTTTACGGCCATCTCTTTAGGCGGTGTTGAGTTTGCAACGGACATTGCCAGTTATCTCGATTTTGTGCTTGCGCTCTTTTTCGCTTTTGGTATCGCCTTTGAGGTTCCCGTCGCCATCATTTTACTGTGTTGGACGGGGGCGACGACGCCGAAAACCTTGAGTGAGAAAAGGCCTTATATCGTGGTTGGGGCATTTGTGGTGGGTATGTTACTGACGCCGCCTGATATGGTGTCGCAAACCTTGCTCGCCATTCCGATGTGTTTATTGTTTGAGGTTGGACTTTTCTTTGCTCGTTTTTATGTGCGCAAAGATGAGGAAGAGCCGGAAGATGAAAGTCATTAATACATGAAAAAAGCGGCGAATAGCCGCTTTTTTTGTACTTATGGTAGTGGACTATTTAATCTTCAAAAGATAACCGCACTGAGAGCATCGATAGACTTCCTTGATGCCCAGAAGTTTTTGCCAGAAGGTTCGATGTTGACGTTGTAAGTGATTACCATGTTCACACATATTAGCCACGTTTATGTATTAAAATTTTGCCGCATACTATAGTGTTTGTGTGATTGTTTTTGTGACATAGATCACGCTGATGTGTATGTCATTCTATCTATAGTTCTATAAATTATAATTTAAACAGTGAGTTAGCATTAGTGTTTGTAATGTTATTCACCTCAACCAACGAGAGTTCGGTGAGTTCTGCGATGCGTTTGGCAACTAGCGTTGTGTAAGCTGGTTCGTTGCGCTTACCTCTGTGAGGGACAGGGGCTAAATAGGGGCAATCTGTTTCTAGCAGAACAAAGTTCATATCGAGATGCGGTAATACTTTATCCATACCGCCATTTTTAAACGTTGATACACCACCAATCCCAAGATGAAACCCTAGCTCATTAATTGCTTTAGCTTCTTCAAGCGTGCCGCCAAAACAGTGGAATACACCGCTAAGTGAGCCATCTTGCTCTTTTTCCAGCAGTTGTAGAGTTTGAGCGATGGAATCACGGGTGTGGATGACAACAGGCAAATCGCGCTCTTTGGCCCAATTAAGTTGAGTGACGAAAGCCATCTCTTGTTCGGCCTGAAAGGTTTTGTCCCAATACAGATCAATGCCAATTTCACCAATGGCGATAAAGGGGTGTTTATCTAGCCAAGATTCTATAACCGCTAGCGTTTGCTTCACATTTCCATCTACATAGCATGGGTGCAGCCCCATCATCGATCGGCAAAGTTCAGGGTAAGCCGCTTCTGTTTTAAGCATAGGCTCAATGGAGGCAAGATCGATATTGGGCAACAAAATAGCCTCAATGCCTTGCGCCTTAGCGCGTTGCACGACCTCATCTCGATCGTGATCAAATTCAGTGGCATAAATGTGAGCGTGAGTGTCAATCATGGTGTATCTCGATAAACAGAGAATGGGAGAACAGTATACGGAAGTGTGAGCCTGAGGTCATTTTTCTGATTTTTGTCGATTGGCGCTAGCGTCAAAAAGCGAGAGTGATATGATTTCGCCACACTTGAGCGATAGCGGTAGTGAAGAAAGAATGCTTTCTCACACTGCGTATAAACAAGGAGAAGAGAGTGTCAGTATCCATTCAAGGTCAGTTCCCAGGGCGTCGCATGCGTCGCTTACGCAAGCATGATTTTAGCCGCCGTTTGATGGCTGAGAATCAGTTATCGGTTAATGATTTAATTTATCCCATGTTTATTTTGATGGGTAAAGATCGCCGCGAGCCAGTGGAGTCTATGCCTGGTATTGAGCGTCTCTCTATCGACTTAATGCTCGAAGAAGCGCTGTATTTGGCTAATCTCGGCGTGCCAGCCATCGCACTTTTTCCAGTGGTTAATCAAGATGCTAAAAGTTTGTGTGCTGCTGAAGCGCATAATCCTGACGGCTTAGTGCAACGTGCGGTGAAATTATTAAAAGAGCATATACCACAAATGGGTGTCATTACCGACGTCGCGCTGGATCCTTTCACGACCCATGGCCAAGATGGCATCATCGATGAAAGTGGCTATGTGATGAATGATGAGACCACCGAGGTGTTGATCAAACAAGCGCTGTCTCACGCTGCAGCCGGTGCCGATGTGGTTGCCCCTTCCGATATGATGGATGGACGAATTGGTAAGATCCGCGAAGCGCTTGAAGAGGCGGGTTTTATTCACACACAGATCATGGCTTACTCTGCGAAATACGCGTCATGTTATTACGGCCCATTCCGCGATGCGGTTGGTTCCTCTTCGAACCTGAAAGGGGGAGACAAGAAAAACTATCAGATGGATCCGGCCAACAGCGATGAAGCCATTCACGAAGTGGCGATGGATATCAATGAAGGGGCTGACATGGTGATGGTGAAGCCCGGCATGCCATACCTTGATGTGGTGCGCCGCGTGAAATCTGAATTACAAGTTCCTACGTTTGCGTATCAAGTGTCTGGCGAATATGCGATGCATAAAGCGGCCATTTTAAATGGTTGGCTTAAAGAACGTGAAACCGTAATGGAGTCATTATTGTGCTTTAAACGCGCTGGGGCAGACGGCATTTTAACCTATTTTGCTAAAGACGTTGCGCAGTGGCTGGCAGAAGATAACGCCAAAACGGCACAATATTTACATCAAGATAACTAAGTTGTGAATTTAGGCTGGGGAGCGAGTTTTTCTATCTATTTGAAAATCAATTAAAAAAAGATTTCATGAAATAGATGGGTAGGTGTTTTTAGCATGATTAGAAAATAAATGAGATTTTTTCTCATTTAGGG
>NZ_NDIO01000026.1:0-16712 GCF_002241085.1 Vibrio sp. V03_P4A6T147 | reverse complement strand
GTTCGTTGGGATAATTTTTATTCAAAAAGAGTTGTTTTGACGCTATTTCTGTTTAATTTATCTTATGGCGTCAGTTATTAAAGGAGACGAGCATGTCATCAATTCGTAGTTATAAAGGAATATCCCCACAAATCGGACAGCGCGTCTATATAGATAGTAGCTCAGTGTTGGTTGGCGATATTGTTTTAGGCGATGATTCCAGCATATGGCCATTGGTTGCAGCCAGAGGCGATGTAAACCATATTCACATTGGCCAACGTAGCAACATTCAAGATGGCAGCGTACTGCACGTGACTCATAAAAACACCGAAAACCCGGATGGTTTTCCACTTATTATTGGCGATGACGTCACAATTGGCCATAAAGTGATGCTGCATGGTTGCGTAATCCATGATCGAGTCTTAATTGGCATGGGAGCAATTGTGCTCGATGGCGTAGTCGTTGAGTCGGAGGTGATGGTTGGAGCTGGCAGTTTAGTGCCACCAAACAAGGTATTGGCCAGCGGCTATCTTTATGTAGGATCCCCAGTGAAACAGATCCGCCCGCTAACAGATAAAGAGCGAGCTTTTTTGCTTAAATCTTCCGACAACTATGTGCAGAACAAAAATGACTATCTTACGAGTGTCAAAGAAAGCCATTAACTAAGCTTTAATCTCTATTTGTCCATCTAAATTGAACGCTTCATCTTCAATCAAGCTTTCAGCAAGCTCTTCAAGGTCAAATCGCCATTGTTCAAAAACTTGAATAGCTTGCTCACCGTTAGTAATCATTTCACCAGACAGATGGCTCAGTACTGACTTGTGTACCGTACACTCGAGCAGAGCTCCCGCGTGTTGAGCAGGAAAGAGTACGCTTTGGCTTGCCGAATGCCACGTTTGTCGATCAGGAAATAAAATCGCTTGATTCATGATTAGCCTTCTAGATTTTTTCTCAGTTCTCTCAATATTTGTCGAGAACCCGGCCTGAGTCCGCGCCATAGCATAAAGCTCTCCGCAGCTTGCCCAACCAACATCCCCAAACCATCATAAGCATGAGCGCAATGATGACTTAATGCCCACTGATTGAATGTTGTTAATCCTTTGCCATACATCATGTCATAGGCAACACTGCTCTTACTGAAGATCGTCGGAGCGATATTTGGCAATTCACCATCCAAGCTGGCCGAGGTCGAGTTAATGATGAGGTCAAAATGTTGATTAATCTCTTCCAACGCGATTGCTTTTACCGCGCCAAAGGGACTAAAAAGCGTGGCGAGCTGCTCAGCTTTTGCAAAGGTGCGGTTGGTAATCACGATACTTGTAGGGTGCTGATCGAGTAAGGGCTTAATCACGCCGCGCGCCGCGCCGCCAGCACCAATCACTAAAATAGAAGCGTCTCGTAGTGGCACTTGGTACTGAAGCAAATCTTGAACCAGCCCTTCTCCATCGGTGTTATCACCGATAATTTCGCCATCATCTAATTTTTTCAGTGTATTGACCGCGCCTGCAAGTTGAGCTCGATCGGTTAATCGATCCGCAAACTGATACGCTTCTTCTTTAAAAGGCACGGTAATGTTGCACCCTCGGCCACCGGAGGCAAAAAAGGTTTCAGCCGCTTGTTTAAAGCCATCTAGAGCCGCGAGTTGAGCGGTATAGTGCATTTCCTGACTGGTTTGCCGTGCAAAAAGTGTGTGGATCATCGGCGACTTACTGTGCCCAATCGGATTACCAAATACTGCATATTGATCAATGTGCTGAGCCATATCCTTGCCTCTCGATAATTAACAGGGCCACCTCGGCGACCCTATCATTGAAAATGTACCGCTGTCACCACTCCCTCGGCAGCAAGAAGGTGTTTAATTTCGCCTCTGCGCTGCCCTCTTCCGCTTGATAACGATATTGCCAACGAGCTAATGGCGGCATCGACATTAAAATCGATTCCGTTCGACCGCCACTTTGCAAACCAAACAATGTGCCGCGATCATACACTAAGTTGAACTCTACATAGCGACCACGGCGATAAAGTTGAAACTGGCGCTCTCTGTCACCGTACTCCATCGCTTGACGACGTTCAACAATCGGCAAATACGCAGCGGTGTATCCTTTACCGACAGCTTGCATATAAGCAAAACAGCGCTCAAATCCCCAAGCATTTAAATCATCGAAAAATAGGCCACCAATACCGCGCGTTTCATTGCGATGAGGGAGGAAGAAATACTCATCGCACCACGATTTATGTTCGGCATACACTTTTTCACCAAAAGGAACACACAGTGCTTTCGCCGTGGCATGCCATGATTGAGCATCTTCTTCAAACGGATAGAAAGGCGTTAAGTCAAATCCTCCGCCAAACCACCAGATAGGATCTTCACCTTCTTTTTCAGCGATGAAGAAACGAACATTGGCATGAGAAGTCGGAACATAGGGATTGTTTGGATGCATCACCAAAGAAACCCCCATCGCTTCAAAATGACGTCCAGCTAATTCAGGGCGATGCGCGGTCGCTGAAGCGGGCATTTGCTGCCCTTGCACATGCGAGAAATTCACGCCGCCTTGTTCAAAAACACGGCCTTCTTTCATCACTCGAGTTCGCCCACCGCCTCCCAAACGCTCACTCGGTTCGCGATGCCATGCATCTTCTTCAAACAGTGCTTGGCCATCCGCTTGTTCAAGTTGCTGGCAAATGGAATCTTGCAGCTCAAGCAAAAATTGTTTGACGGCTTGCTTATCAATGGTTGGCATCGCTTACTTCCTTAGCAGGGTTAACCCTGTCTTAATACTTGTGAGGTTTTCGCGTCACGAATTTCACTGGGCTTATTTCGACCACCGGTTTGACCATCTAAAATCGCAGCCAGTTGCTCACCCAGTTGCGATTCAACTTCTTCCGTTGTCAGGCAAGGTGCAAGACCACTTAAATTCGCACTGGTCGAGGTTAATGGTTTTCCAAACGCATTGCATAGCTTTTGCACTAAAGGATGATCTGTCACACGTACGGCTATCGAATCAAATTGTCCACTCACCCAAGTAGAGACTTTATCACTGGTCGGCATTATCCATGTCACAGGGCCAGGCCAGGTGGCATGTACTCGTGCGAGCTGCTCTGGTGTCAACTGGCTCTCATCAATATAAGGAAGCAATTGTTCGTAAGAGGCCGCAATTAAAATCAACCCCTTTTCCACAGGACGCTGCTTGAGCGCTAAGAGCTTCTGAATGGCTTGCGGGTTATCTGGGTCACACCCAACCCCAAACACGCCTTCCGTTGGGTAGGCAATTACTTCACCGTCACGTAGAGCCTGCAAAGTGTGTTCAAAGTTATTCACAAAAACTGTCCATCGGTTTCTTTAATACAGTGTGGCTAAGTGTACAAACTTCGTTGAAAACTGGCTAAAGCTATTTGTTTATAAAATGTATCAATTGCACAATTAAGCTGACGCAAACGTTTTCCTAAGGAAAAAATACTCGTATAATGCGCGCAAATTATCCCGCTCACCCCATTTTTAGAAGTATTAAGGAGTTTGAGATGAAAGTCGGAATTATCATGGGTTCAAAATCCGATTGGCCCACAATGAAGCTAGCTGCTGACATGTTGGATCAATTTGGTGTGGCATACGAAACCAAAGTTGTCTCTGCTCACCGCACACCTCAACTTCTTGCCGATTACGCCACCAGCGCAAGAGAACGCGGCCTTAAAGTCATCATAGCTGGCGCAGGCGGAGCCGCACACCTGCCGGGCATGACGGCAGCGTTTACTAGCTTGCCGGTACTTGGCGTTCCCGTTCAGTCAAAGGCACTCAAAGGGATGGACTCTTTACTCTCTATTGTGCAAATGCCAAAAGGGATTGCGGTGGGCACCTTAGCTATTGGAGAAGCAGGCGCGGCTAATGCTGGGCTGCTTGCCGCGCAAATCATCGGCACCAGTGATGAGGCCGTCATGGCAAAAGTGGAAGCATTTCGTTTAGCACAAACTGAAGCGGTGTTGAGCCACCCTAACCCTGCAGAGGATTGATACTATGCACGTTTTAGTCTTGGGCGCTGGGCAACTGGCACGCATGATGGCTCTGGCTGGCGCTCCGCTGAACATTCAAATCTCCGCTTTTGATGTGGGCAGCGGTAACATCGTCCATCCTTTGACATTACACATCACTGGTCATGGTTTAGACAATGCGATCAAACAAGCGGATGTCATTACCGCTGAATTTGAGCATATTCCCCATGAAATTCTCACCGTTTGTGAGCAAAGTGGTAAGTTTCTTCCTAGCGTCGAAGCCATTAAAGCCGGAGGCGATCGCCGTCTTGAAAAAGCGCTACTCGATGAAGCCAACGCAAAAAATGCCCAATACTTTGTGATTAATACTCGTGAAGATTTAGATGCCGCGATAACCAACATCGGCCTGCCCATGGTTCTAAAAAGTGCACTGGGTGGCTATGACGGAAAGGGTCAATGGCGTTTAAAAGAAGCTTCACAAGCAGAGCTCATTTGGCCAGAAATGGAAGCCTGTATCCAAGCTACTCCGACTCAAGCGATAGTGGCTGAGCAGTTTGTTCCCTTTGATCGTGAAGTCTCGTTAGTCGGCGCGCGTGCCAAAGATGGCAGCATCGCGGTTTACCCGCTGGCAGAAAATGTGCACATTAACGGTGTACTGAGTTTATCAACGGCGATAGATGACCCAGCCTTGCAAGAGCAAGCACTGTCGATGTTTACCTCGGTTGCCGCTCGTCTCAATTATGTCGGTGTGCTAGCGCTCGAGTTTTTTGATGTGCAGGGAACATTGTTGGTGAATGAAATTGCACCACGAGTCCATAACTCTGGTCACTGGACACAGCAAGGCGCAGAAACCTGTCAATTTGAGAATCACCTTCGCGCAGTATGTGGCTTACCTTTAGGCAGCACGAAGTTACTTCGCCCAACCGCGATGATTAATATTTTGGGTGAGGACAATTTACCAGAAGCCGTGATGGCGATTGAAGGCTGCCACATTCATTGGTATGGCAAAGAGAAACGTGCTGGGCGCAAAATGGGCCATATTAATGTCAGTGCAGATTACAACGCGCAGTTGCAACGAACGCTCTGTTGCTTGGCTGAAGTGCTTGATGCGACAACCTATCCAGCCTTGCACCATTTTGTTCAAGCGCTCAAGCCGACGCTCTAAAATAAACCTAATTGACGATAAATATGGATAAAAAATGGCACGTTCAATGTGCCATTTTTATATGCCGTCACTTTGCTCTGTGGCGGATTGAATATGACCACATTTTCGATCAGCACATTGCAGCTTGATACCACTGGCGAGTTTTTTCTCTATCAATAATCCAAACCCACATTTTTCGCATTTACCGGCAACAGGTTGCTGATTAACGGCAAACTTGCATTTAGGGTAATTATCGCAAGCATGAAAAGTTTTACCATGGCGCGTTTTTCGCTCCACTAAATGGCCTTTCAAACATTCAGGACAAAGCTGTTTTGACTGAGGAACATTGTCTGCAGGGGAATCTGTATCTTGGATATGGTGGCAATGCGGATAATGACTACACCCGATAAACATGCCATAACGACCTTGGCGTAACACTAATTCATGGCCACACTCTGGGCATGGCACACCCAACTCCTTAACGATATGACCATCATTTTGCTGCAGCGGCTTAATATAGTCACAATTGGGATAATGGTTACAGCCTAAAAACAGCCCATGCTTACCCCGACGAAGCTGTAATTGGCCACCACATTGCGGACAAGGCTCATGCTGCAGCGCTTGTCCATGCGCAGAAAAAAGGGGGGACTCGGTTTTACGACTCATAATGCTCAACTAAACGAACGGCTGCAATCAATGCAAAATACCTTGATCTTTGGTGTATAGCAGCTCTTCCATAAGCGTGTAAGCATTTTCATTTCCCGGTACATTAAATAGCACCATCAAAATGATCCACTTTAAGTCATCCAATTCAAATTCATTGGTTTCTAAACCCATCACTCGATCAATCACCATTTCACGAATTTCAGGAGTTAATACTTTCACTTGTTCAAGGAACAATAAAAAACCTCGGCTTTCAAGATCCAGCCTGTCCATCTCTTGTGCTGTGTACATCCGCATCGAAGTCGCAGCACTGGTTGCCATCGCTGAATGAGCATCGGTTTGTTGCAATGCCGCAAGCTCTTCTAACCAATTCAGGGCCTTATAGATATCTTTCTGGTGAAAACCGGCTCGAAGCAATTCATCTTCAAGCTCATCTTGATCGACTTGCAAATCTACATCGCTATGGACGTAGGTTTCAAATAGATACATCAATATATCCATCATCATAGCTAACCCTTCCCCTTACGAATATAGCCGCCAGAAACGGCAACAACATGACCTGAAAGCTCAAGTTCTAAAAGCTGCATCATGACTTCATGGACAGGTATATGGGTCCTGCTCGCAAGAATATCAACAGGCGTAGCCTCTACTCCTACGTTAGCTAACAGTTCAGCAAATGGCAATTGCTGATCGCTCTGTACAGAAAATAAATCAGGTTGAGGCTGCTTTTGGCGCAATGACCAGTCTACTAAGGTGCCAATTTCAGATAATACTTGTTCACTGTTTTGCACCAAGCACGCCCCACAACGAATAAGTTGATTACTACCGTGGCAATTTGGGTTAGCAATGGAGCCCGGAATAACAAACACATCTCGCCCTTGCTCAGCCGCATAGCGCGCCGTGATCAACGAGCCACTTTTCTCCGCCGCCTCCACCACTAAAACACCAACCGCTAACCCACTGATAATGCGATTTCGCCGCGGAAAGTTATCTGGCCTTGGTTTGGCTTTGGGACGAAATTCCGAGACTAATGCTCCGCTTTCCATCACCCGTTGCG
This sequence comes from Vibrio sp. V03_P4A6T147, assembly GCF_002241085.1. NCBI lineage: Bacteria > Pseudomonadati > Pseudomonadota > Gammaproteobacteria > Vibrionales > Vibrionaceae > Vibrio > Vibrio sp. V03_P4A6T147. The sequence continues at coordinate 9,885 of NZ_NDIO01000026.1, read as the reverse complement.
CTAATTTTTTATGTCGCGCTGGGTAAATAGATTCAAGGCCCGAACCGAGCACGGCTATCGTCTCACCACCCGCTTGCAACGCACCGTCATGAGCATGTCCATCAATACCTAATGCCAAACCACTGGTAACAAGCAAGCCCTGTTGCACAAATTCTCGCGCAAACTGATGAGCAACTCGTTGGCCATCAGGGCTCGCATTACGACTGCCGACGATCGCCATTTGCGGATCAGAGAGTGCTGTTATTCGTCCTTTGACAAATAAAACCGGAGGTGCGGTAGCAATTTCTTTTAGTAAAGAAGGATAACCATCGCAAAATGGAGTAAGGATATGATGAGACTCATTAGCTTGCTGCCAACTTAGGCATTCTTCAACTTCTTGAGGGGCCGTCTCGCGCAGATAACGGATTTGATCTTGAACTAGACCCAACGCGGCTAACTCCCGCTCGGAATAGTCAATTAAATGAGCAAGAGAAGCGACGCTAGCAAGACGAGAAAGTTTCTTGCCACCCAATTTTGGCACAAAGCTGAATGCTAGCCACGCCGCTAATTCGTTCTGCTCCATCAGCTTGCGGTATCATCCTTAACCACCGAGTCCGTATAGGCTTGTTCATTTGGCTCGATTGTTAGCTCTGGTTTGAGCGGCGAAACCGCGATTACACTTTTACCAATCGGCACGAGGCTATCGGTAATCAAAGCCAAACTAAAATGTTCATAAGGTCGAATGACCATCAAACTGCCCACCAAGCTGCTTGGTAATTGCAGGGTTTCATCAAGGTTCTGTTGGTGCTGTCCTTTCTTTCCAGACACTTTAGAACCGGCTTGAATCAAATCAAACATCGTCCCTTGACGCAGTTGATCTGCAAGGCCTTTATCGATCACAACTACCTGATTCTGCGCCGAATACTCACTACCCTCCAACGATCCGAGGATATGCGTTTCAGCTTGTAGTCGCGATGGCGATGGGAAAAAAGTGGTTGAAAGCGTTAAGGTTTCGACGCCCACTTCAGGTAGGGCAATATCATTGACTCTTATCTCTTGTTGCTGTGCGGTGATGGTTAGCCCGCTAAAAGCCTCATCGGCGGAGACCAATTCACCAGAAGCAATCAAACGCAAAGCAACCATAGTTTTATTTTTCGCGGCAGCATCATGACGAGAAAACTCAGCGATTTCACGATAAATACCCCATTTGGGGTGAGTCTGTTGCCCGCTTATGTAGAGCGTATCTTGCGCCATCAGATATTGTTTACCGTCGCTGGCACCGAGCACACGCTGGCTTTCTTGTAATGTTTGCTTATCCAGTAAGCGATCCGTATGCAGATACGGCAACACTAATCCCTCTTGCACCGTCGGAACCGCTTTTTTCTCAAGCACACGCACTTTCGGACTCAACTTGACCATAGGTTTTAAACTCAACACCGGCTGTCCGTTACGCCAGACTAAGGTCAGCTTATCGCCGGGATAAATCAAATGCGGGTTATCGATCTCTGGGTTAATTTGCCATAAACGTGGCCACAACCACGGGTTATCAAGATAGAGCGCAGAAATATCCCACAAGGTATCTCCTTTGACGACCGTGTATGTCTGCGGGGCATTTGCTTTGACGGTGAGCGCCATATCCTCCGCCGCCAACGCATTAACGGCCAATGACAACGGTAAAAAAACACACACTAAATAACGAATAAATCGTAACATGACCTCTGTTCCTTGGCCGAAATAAGTAAGGATGAATCAGATTATTAACATTTGGATGCTGTCATTTGGGTCATAAAATGTCTAGAATTGAGCCAACAAGCTTTAAGCTGTTTCGGCACAGTTCAATATTTCGAGTGTATATGTCTGTATTACAAGTATTAACATTCCCAGATGATCGTCTTCGTACCGTGGCAAAACCGGTAGAGAAAGTGACACCTGAGATCCAAAAAATCGTCGATGACATGATTGAGACTATGTACGACGAGGACGGTATCGGCCTTGCCGCAACGCAAGTCGATATTCACCAACGCATCGTTGTGATCGATATTTCAGAGAGTCGCGACCAGCCAATGGTTCTGATTAACCCTGAAATCTTAGAGAAACGCGGTGAAGATGGCATTGAAGAAGGCTGTCTGTCGGTCCCGGGCTCACGCGCCCTTGTTCCTCGCGCAGCAGAAGTCACAGTCAAAGCGTTAGATCGTGATGGCAACGAATTCTCATTTGAAGCGGATGACCTTTTAGCCATTTGTGTTCAACACGAGCTTGATCACTTACAAGGCAAACTGTTTGTGGATTACCTTTCGCCATTAAAGCGTAAGCGTATTAGAGATAAGCTAGAGAAAATCAAACGCTATAACGAAAAAAACTAACTTAAGTGAGGTTACCTTGAGCCAATCATTACGCATTGTGTTTGCAGGTACTCCGGACTTCGCCGCCCGTCATTTGGCGGCGTTGTTGTCTTCGGAGCATGAGGTTATCGCGGTGTACACTAAGCCCGATAGCCCGGCAGGGCGCGGTAAAAAACTGACCGCCAGCCCAGTGAAACAGATGGCCGTTGAGCACAATATTGCTGTGTATCAACCAGAGAACTTTAAGAGCGACGAAGCCAAGCAAGCGCTCGCCGATCTCAACGCGGATTTAATGGTAGTAGTCGCCTACGGATTACTGCTACCGAAGGCCGTACTTGATATGCCAAGGCTTGGCTGTATTAACGTACACGGTTCCATTCTGCCACGGTGGCGTGGTGCCGCACCGATCCAACGCTCGATCTGGGCGGGAGACAGTGAAACGGGTGTAACCATCATGCAAATGGATGTCGGCCTAGATACGGGCGATATGCTCAAAATTGCTAAGCTGCCGATTGAGGCAACAGACACCAGCGCTTCTATGTATGACAAACTGGCCGAGTTAGGCCCACAAGCGTTGGTAGAATGCATCGCCGATATCGCTAGTGGCAAAGCGATTGCCACTCAACAAGATGATACATTGGCTAACTACGCACAAAAACTTAGCAAAGAAGAAGCCAAAATCGATTGGTCAGCGGATGCTGCTTTTATTGAACGCTGCGTGCGTGCTTTTAATCCATGGCCAATGAGCCATTTTTATGTGGCTGAGAACAGCATTAAAGTGTGGCAAAGTCGCGTTGAAGCACAAACCAGCGACCACCCTGCAGGCACGATTGTTCAAGCCGATAAATCGGGTATTTATGTGGCAACCGGCAACGGCTTACTGGTGCTTGAGCAGTTGCAGGTGCCGGGTAAAAAAGCGATGTCAGTGCAAGACATTCTCAATTCGCGCGCAAGCTGGTTTGAAGTCGGCACACAACTTAGCTAAACCTTAACGAGGGCAGAGATGCCCTCATTGATTTTCATTTATTTAAAGTCGGTACTTCTATGAATGTTCGCGCAGCTGCGGCTAACGTGTTGTTTCAAGTGGTTGATAAAGGCCACTCACTTTCTCACGCACTTCCTGCGGCGCAAAAAACCATCCGCCCAAGAGACCATGCTCTGTTGCAAGAGATCTGCTACGGGGCTTTGCGTTATTTGCCTCGTTTGGAATCAATTGCCAATGAGCTAATGGACAACCCACTGAAAGGGAAAAAGCGGGTTTTTCACCATCTTATTTTAGTTGGTATCTACCAGTTAAGCTTTATGCGCATTCCCGCTCACGCGGCAGTAGCCGAGACGGTTGAAGGCACCAAAACATTGCGCGGTGAAAATTTAGGTGGGCTAATCAACGCCGTATTGCGCAGCTACTTGCGCGATCAAGAAGCACTGGACGCTATCGCCGTTAGCCACAACGCAGGCAAATATGGCCACCCAAGTTGGCTACTTAAACTGTTACAACAAGCGTACCCAGAACAGTGGGAAACGGTTGTGCAAGCCAACAATCAAAAAGCGCCAATGTGGTTGCGCGTCAATCGTCAGCACCACACTCGTGATGAATATCTTGCACTACTAGCTAGCGAAAATATCGAGTGCAGCGTGCACTCTCACGCCGCTGACGCAATAAAACTCGCTGCACCTTGCGATGTAACGCTTTTACCCGGTTTTGATCGTGGTTGGGTATCGGTGCAAGATGCCGCTGCGCAGCTAGCGATTGACTACCTTCAACCTAAAGCAGGCGAGCTGATTTTAGATTGCTGCGCCGCCCCAGGGGGTAAAACCGCGCACATCCTGGAGCACACACACGATACTGAAGTGGTTGCGATTGACAGCGATGCAACCCGCCTTGAACGCGTCTATGACAACTTAGAACGCCTGCAACTTCGCGCTGATGTGATCTGCGGTGATGCTCGTTATCCTGAAGAGTGGTGGCATGGCGAACAGTTTGACCGAATTTTATTAGATGCACCTTGCTCTGCCACTGGGGTTATTCGCCGTCATCCAGACATCAAATGGCTACGTCGTGGTAGCGATATTGAGGCATTGGCTCAATTACAAAGCGAAATACTGGACGCAATGTGGAAGCAATTAAAAGTCGGTGGCACTATGGTTTACGTAACCTGCTCGATCACTCCACAAGAAAACAGCTTGCAGGTCAAAGCCTTCTTAGAACGAACTCATAACGCTCAATTAGTGGGTTCCGATCGTGAGCAGCCGGGGCGTCAGATACTCCCCGGAGAAGAAGATATGGACGGTTTTTACTACGCAGTATTAACCAAACAAGCGTAAATTCGACGCACATTGGCAGCATTATTGCTGCCTTTTCAGTGGCCGATATTCGGCAGGTAGAAAGAGAACAGAGTATGAAAATCATTATTCTTGGTGCAGGTCAGGTCGGTGGTACACTGGCCGAAAACTTGGTCGGCGAGAACAATGACATCACCATTGTCGACAAAAATAGTGACCGCTTGCGCGAGCTGCAAGACAAGTACGATTTGCGGGTTATTCATGGCCACGCCAGCCACCCTGATGTACTGCGTGAAGCGGGCGCACAGGACGCGGACATGCTGGTTGCGGTCACCAATACCGACGAAACCAACATGGCGGCATGCCAGGTGGCGTTCTCTTTGTTTAATACGCCCAACCGAATTGCGCGTATTCGTTCTCCTGAATATCTGCTTGAAAAAGAGACTTTGTTTCAGTCAGGCGCGATCCCGGTGGATCACCTTATCGCCCCTGAAGAGCTAGTGACGAGCTATATTGAACGGTTGATCCAATACCCCGGCGCACTGCAAGTGGTGAGTTTTGCCGAAGAGAAAGTGAGCCTAGTGGCTGTGAAAGCTTACTACGGCGGGCCATTGGTGGGTAATGCTCTTTCAGCGCTACGTGAACACATGCCGCACATTGATACCCGCGTCGCGGCCATTTTCCGCCAAGGTCGGCCGATTCGCCCGCAAGGCACTACCATTATTGAAGCTGACGATGAAGTGTTCTTCGTGGCAGCCAGTAATCATATTCGCTCGGTCATGAGTGAGCTACAGCGGCTGGAAAAAACCTATCGTCGTATCATGATTGTTGGCGGGGGTAACATTGGGGCAAGCTTAGCTAAACGTTTAGAGCACAGCTACAGCGTTAAACTGATTGAGCGTAATTACCCACGTGCAGAGCAGTTATCGGAAGAGTTAGAAAACACCATAGTATTTTGTGGTGATGCAGCGGACCAAGAGCTGCTAGCCGAAGAGAACATCGACCAAGTCGATGTATTTATTGCGCTCACCAACGAAGATGAAACCAACATCATGTCCGCCATGCTCGCCAAGCGTATGGGCGCGAAAAAAGTGATGGTACTTATCCAGCGTGGCGCGTATGTCGACCTCGTACAAGGCGGCGTGATTGATGTCGCGATTTCACCCCAACAAGCCACCATTTCCGCACTGCTGACTCACGTACGTCGTGCCGATATCGTTAACGTCTCTTCGCTACGCCGTGGCGCGGCAGAAGCGATTGAAGCAATTGCACATGGCGACCAAAACACCTCTAAAGTGGTGGGACGCGCAGTGGGTGATATTAAACTGCCACCGGGCACAACCATTGGCGCGATTGTGCGTGGTGAAGAAGTGTTAATCGCCCATGACCGCACTATTATCGAGCAAGATGATCACGTGGTGATGTTCTTAGTGGATAAAAAGTACGTGCCCGATGTGGAAGCCTTGTTCCAACCTAGCCCATTTTTCCTATAGGTCATTGGCGTCATGCTGAATTTACGCCCCATTTCATTCGTTATAGGACTCGTGCTGTCTAAGCTCGCCCTATTTATGTATGTGCCGACACTGGTTGCTTTTTTTACCGGTACGGGTGGCTTCCTTGATTTTGCTCAAGCGGTCATCATCACTCATATTGTCGCCTTTATCTGCTTAAGCTTGGGGCGTACCGCGCACTTTAAGCTCAGCGTGCGCGATATGTTTCTCATCACCAGCTTAGTGTGGACGGTTGCCAGCGCTTTCGCGGCGCTCCCTTTCGTCTTTATCAACCACATCAGCTTTACCGACGCCTACTTTGAAACCATGTCAGGGTTAACCACTACAGGTTCAACCGTGCTCAGTGGCCTTGATAATATGCCGCCCAGCATCTTGTTGTGGCGTTCTATTCTGCAATGGCTTGGTGGGGTTGGGTTTATCGTAATGGCGGTAGCGGTATTACCAATGCTCAATGTGGGTGGGATGAAATTGTTCCAAACCGAATCGTCTGATTGGTCCGATAAAAGTAGCCCACGCGCCAAAACTGTCGCGAAAAATATTGTGCTGGTCTATTTGGTACTGACCTTACTGTGCTTGATTGGTTATATCCTCACTGGCATGACGCTTTTTGAAGCGATCAACCACTCATTTACCACCTTGTCGACTGGTGGATATTCTACCTCCGACGGTTCGATGAACCACTTCTCAAACGGTGCACATTGGGTAGCAACGCTGTTTATGTTTTTGGGGGGCTTGCCCTTTCTACTGTTTGTCGCTGCGGCCCGAAAACAAAATATCAAAGTGATCATAAAAGACGCACAAGTTCGCGGATTTGCTTATCTTTTCCTAATTGCCAGTCTCATCATTGCGTTGTGGCTGAATCTCAAACTAGGCTACTACTGGTTGGACGCCCTGCGAGTGGCGATGTTTAATATCGTTTCAGTGGTCACGACTACTGGTTTTGGTTTGGAAGATTTCACCGCCTGGGGCGCACTGCCAAGCACGCTGTTCATCTTCTTAATGGCAGCAGGAGCTTGTTCCGGCTCAACCTCTGGTGGGATTAAAGTGTTCCGCTTCCAAATTGCGATGACGCTGCTCAATAAACAAATTATGAAGTTGGTCCATCCATCAGGCATCTTCGTACAGCGCTATAATCATCGTCCAGTTAATGATGATATTGTCCGCTCAGTCGTTGCTTTTGGTTTGACCTTTTTTATCACTGTCATTGCTATCGCAGGCGCGCTCAGTGCAATGGGCCTTGATCCTGTCACCAGCATTTCAGGTTCCATCACCGCAGTGGCCAACGTTGGTCCCGGAATGGGCTCGGTGATTGGTCCAACGGGCAACTTCGCACCACTGCCTGACGCAGCAAAGTGGGTTCTGAGCTTAGGGATGTTGATGGGGCGTTTAGAAATTTTGACGATTATCGTTCTGTTTTTCCCTGCATTTTGGCGACGTTAAGATGAAGACAATACCTGTGATAATGATGCTGTTAAGCATGACAGCAAGCGCCGTATCTTGCGCGCAAGTTCTGACCTTAGAAGATGGCCGCCAGGTTAAACTCAATGATGATTTCACATGGCAATATGTTGAACCGCAATCAATGTCGCCGGAAACCGTCATTCACGCGGCCCCTATTGCTCAAAAAGCCCGAGCAACCACCTTTGAGATGGGGAGTGAAAAACCGATTTTACAACTGTCGGATTCTGGAGTGGAAGTGGTACTCGGCGCGGCTTACTACCAAGGAGATACACTCGTTATCCCAACAGCCATCACCAATCAAAGCTCGCAATCTGTCATTGCGGTAGTGCTCAGCATCACTCTTTATGACGATCAAGGTCAACCGCTGCTCACTCAGCAGTTACCCATTTGGCAATCCATTAAACGGATGGCTGATAGCTATTTACGCCCACAAACTCAAGCGCAAGGAAAGCCGATTACCCTTCAGGTTGATCGCCAGCAAGGCTATCAAATTTCGGCCAACATTGAGCGGGTTGAAATGCGTTAAGCACTTACTGGGTGAACAAAAAGGTAAACCGCAAAAAAGTGACAAGCACTGCCACCTAGCACGAATAAATGCCAAATCGCATGGTTATAGGGAATGCGTTTCGCTACATAAAAAATCACCCCGAGCGAATAGACCAAACCACCAGCAGCAAGTAGCACCAAACCACCGACCTCAATATTGAGGGCCAGTTGGTAGATCACAACCAAGGATAACCACCCCATCGCCAAATAAGTCACTAGTGAGAACTTTTTAAAACGGTAGACAAAGGCAATTTTCATGATGATACCGAGCAGCGCCAGCAGCCAGATCACCACCATAAGACCTATCGCTAAAGGAGTGCGAAGGCTAACCAACAAAAAGGGGGTGTAACTTCCGGCAATCAGTAGATAAATGGCACAGTGGTCGAACGTTTTTAGCCAGCGTTTGGCTTTCGGTGTCGCAACGGAGTGATACAGCGTTGAAGCAAGGAATAACGCTATCATGCTGCCACCATAGAGACTCATACTGATATAAGTCAATGCATCGGCCTGCGCACTTGTTGCCTTGATCAGCAGCAAGACTAAACCAACAAAACTAAGCAATAGCCCCAAACCATGACTCAGTGCATTCGCCCGTTCTTCACCAGCACCATAGCCGTCATTGTCAACAGCAGACATAAACACCATACCAAAAGCAACAAAATGTGGGCTTAGTATTGCACAACTCAGCTTACAGTTGTAAGCCTAAATACAAATTTCGTAACGAAACGGGTATCAAGGAGAGCGATAAATCGCGAGTTTTTGTAAACGAAATAGGTACCTCCTATTTAACAAAACGCGATGTAATGCCGATCAGATGACAAACTCAACCAAGCATCTCACACAATTTTAAGCTTTATTTGCAAGAATATTCATCTCAACAATCGTTCAACTATCGATCAATTCAAAACTTGGTGCTAATCTAACTACGATATGAAAGCATATCGTTATTCCTGAATCATTATTTGGATTGGCGAGAGCCAGAAGAGCCACCCTTCAATTATGAAGCTCAACTCATGGTGATTCAGGCCATTAGATTGGCAATGGATGTGCCTGACCGTTAGGTTAATGAATGCGCCCAACAGTTGTCAGGTTTTCGCACACAAACCGTAGTGCAATGCGTCGTCGTAGTGGTTTTGCTGCTGCTCCGACTGCAAAAAAAGTCGCTCCAGCAATGACTTTAGTTGAAAAAAATGCCCTTACTGCATCGAGCACAACTAATGTTGTTCAGGCAGCATAATTAAAAAGCGCAGCTAAACCCTGCGCTTTTTCTTTGCGCTCAATGGACTTCAATCCGCAATTTGGTACCTTTACTCAAAATACTTATAAAAATTGGGGAAAAGAGAATGCAATGTCATCGAATTGAAGAACTAATTGAACTACTTGCGCCTGAATGGCAAAAAGATCAGCAGCTCAACTTAGTGCAATTCATCACCAAACTGGCTCAAGAAGCGGGTTATAAAGGACCTTTAGAAGCGCTTACAGATGATGTATTGATCTACCATCTAAAAATGCGCAACAGCGCCAAAGACGAAATGATTCCTGGCCTGAAGAAAGATCAGGAAGATGATTTTAAAACAGCCATTTTACGCGCGCGTGGCATCATAAAATGATGTAGCCCCCTGTGATAATGATCAAGATAGCGGCCTTATTAGGTCGCTTTTTTATTATTAGCGATAAGCCTCACGAGTTGAGGCTTTATTGTTAAAGGTTGATAGTGTTAAAGAAATAAAATTGTTATTGGCGTTATACTTGCTGCTTAATAA
>NZ_NDIO01000331.1:0-2294 GCF_002241085.1 Vibrio sp. V03_P4A6T147 | reverse complement strand
GCCATTAACCACCAGATTGGCGGATTTAATAGAGATAGGATCAATATCGCTACCAACATAGTGCCAGCCGTACTCTGCCACGCCCACTATCGGATAAATACAGTTCGCTCCGACCCCAATATCAAGTGCTTGAACCTTCTCATGCTTGATTGCTGAGCACTCATCTAGCAGCAGATCGGCCACGCGATGAATATAATCAGCTCGACCGGGGATCGGCGGGCACAAATACCCAGCGGGAATATCCCAATGGGTCACATGATAATGATGTGCCAATAACGCTTTGTTGAGCATTTTCACCGCCATCGCATCGGAGAAATTGATGCTCGGTTCACCACTCGGGTTGCGAATAACAAAGGGCTTCAAAGCAGGCAGTGTATTAATCAGCGCGGGGAAATCGTATTGTCCTTGATGCTGATTACGAGGATGTAACCCCTGCTTTGCTTTTAACGCAGGTTTTTTATGGCTCGCTTCTGGTTGGCTTTTCTGCGGCTTCGCTTTGGCTGACATTACTGCTCCTCTTTTAAATCGAGATACATCATAAACAATCGTGCATCAAACTCGAGCTGATGATAATTCGGTTCCATATGGCAACACAGTTGATAGAAAGCCTTGTTGTGCTCTTTCTCTTTGATGTGAGCCAGCTCATGTACCACTAGCATGCGCAACAGCGGCTCCGGTGCTTCTTTAAACATGCTCGCTATGCGGATCTCATTTTTAGATTTGATTTTCCCACCATGCACTTTGGCAACATAACTGTGCAACCCTAGTGCGTTATTGATAATGTGGATTTTATTGTCGTACACCACTTTACTGATCGGCGCCGTTTTCTTCATGTATTGATTTTTGAGATCAATCGCGTAGTTAAACAACGCTTTTTCACTTTGAATCGAATGGCGCTGTGGGTAGCGTTGCTCAAACCAACTAACGAATTTACCGGCCGTGATCAACTGTTCAACTTGTGAAACGAGATGAGGCGGATAGTTTTGTATGTAACGAAAAGATGGATGCATAGCCCAGCAACTGACTCATAAAAAAGGCGCTAAGTGTAACTGAATCAAGCCTGCGTTTCATCTTTCCAATCACAAGGAGCAAGGCTTCGCATCCGAGAGAGTTGAAACTCAGCGCCTCGGTGGGTAAACTTGCCGCCCTTTATGTTCGGTTAATGAGTGAATTGGATGAAACGTATTGTGCTCTACGTCAAAGATAAATGCCCGCACTGTAAAGATGCTCAGCGCTATCTTGACGCCAAACAGATCCCCTACCGCTTATGTAACGCAAAAATGCAACGCGGCCGGAAGGAACTGGATGCGATCGGCGCGCGCAGTGTACCGGCTTTAAAAATTGGTGATCGGATTATGATTGGCTGGAACCCAAACAACTTTGAAAAAATCTATCAAAGTTAATCGAACGATACACATCGCCCCTTTCACACGTATTGTTTCACAAATTCAATAAAAGTACGGTCGGCATTAGACAAATAGCCCTCTTTGCGCCATGCGAGGGCTAAATCTAACCAGACTGGCGGTTCAAAAGGGATCGCTCGTACATCCGGTTCATGCTCCGTTACAAGCTCTAATAACGCAGTCACTGCGTACTCATGTTTGACAATACTTAAAATCATTGGCAACAGATTGGTTTCAAAAGAGAAATGTGCGCTGAGCTTATGCTCTTTACACACTTTATCAATGAAGTCGCGGTGGAAATAACCGGGCTTAAACATTACCAATTCATGCTCAAAAAAGGTCTTAAAATCTATCGATTCTCGTTGTGCTAACTCATGTTCTTTCCCCACTACCGCCACCATTTGCGATGATAAGAGGGGATCAACCTCTAAATCCGGAGGAAGATCATGATTGAGGATCACACCAATATCTAGCTCACCACTGAGCAACATTTTTCTAATCGACTGAGTTCCCGCTTCTATCACCGTCATTTTTAGCAAGGGAAAGTGACTTTTAAAAGCCATTACAATTTCTGGAAAGAAATAGGACCCCATCATGCTCGGCGCGCCGAGCCTCACTTCGCCTTTGACGAGCCCTTTAAGCTCATCCATCGCCAATTGTGCATCTTCAAGTTGCTGCAAAACACGAGTGGCGTGTTCATATAACACTTGCCCTTCATGGGTCAGCGTCACTTTTCGCTCATCTCTTTTTAGCAAAACAACCCCTAATTGCTGCTCAAATTTTTTAATCGAAATACTAAGCGCTGGCTGCGCAATGTGCAGTTGCTGGGCTGCTAAAGTAAAGCTGCCGCATTGAACTACAGCCGAAAAATGTTTTAGATGGCGAGTATCC
>NZ_NDIO01000103.1:0-2305 GCF_002241085.1 Vibrio sp. V03_P4A6T147 | reverse complement strand
GTGAATTTTACTCGTACGTCTTGCTGTTGTGCTTTAACCAACCGTGCGGGTGTTTATTATTTGGATCCTTGTGCGTCCAGTGCATGACACCACCATTTTTGTTCCATTCATATTCACCGTAAAACTGGACTCGATCGCCAACTTTTAGATTTGAAACCCTAGGAGCTAAATCAATATTGTGAGCAACAAGTAAAGTTTGTTTACTGTCCAGTTTCAATATGAATTTTTGATGCCTACTCCCTTCGTTATCATCAGGTAACAAGCGAATGACCGTGCCTGAGCCTTGAACTTGAATATCAGTTTGATGATTTTCATACGCATTTTTTAACTGATGATCATTAGCTTGAGCACCAATCGAAGCTAGACAAAAGACGACTATAAATATAGCGATTAACTTCTTCATATACTCAATTTCTCCAATTCACATAACGCCCGCCTAAGGGGCTGACAACGCATTAACACTAAACTCAAACACAACAACCGAAACCACCGCGGCTCAATGGGACTGGAAACGCCGCGCGTTGGCAGTCCCTCTTGAGGCGTTTGTTATGTGCGTGCTATTAGTGAGCCTTGTTCAACTGCAATAAATCCCATTTGTTTCCATAAAGATCTTGGAATACAACAACTGTCCCATACTCTTCAACTCGTGGTTCTTCGTTGAAGACAACGCCATTGGCCTTCATTAACTCATAATCTCGCCAGAAGTCATTCGTTTGTAGAAACAGAAAAACACGACCTCCAGTCTGATTACCTACAAATTGAGCTTGTTCTTCGGTACTTGCTTGAGCAAGAAGTAGGTTTGTTCCATTCGAGTTTCGCGGCGAAACTTGAACCCAACGTTTGCCACCACCCAAATCGGTATCTTCAACCAAACTGAACTGAAGCTTTTTTGTATAGAACTCAATGGCATCATCGTAGTTTTCTACGACAAGGGCGATATTGCCGATTTGCTGTTGAACGACTTTAGACATGCTGACTTCTCAATATTTAAAAGCCGGATTCTACACTACTTCGAAATTTTTCGAGAAAGCACATAACGCCCGCTTAAGGGGCAGACAACGCTACTACTCACTTTCCGCATAGCACCTTAATCACAAAAACCAACGCATAGTGAAAATACCACGCGTTGGCTGTCCCTCTTGAAGCGTTTGTTAAGCCGCAATTTTATCGCTGTCAATTTCTCTTGGAAGAACTGCTGCTAAACAATTTACAGAGGCTTCAAACTTTTCCGCAGGTCCTCGAGTTGATAATTGAATTAGCTCATTAAGACCTGATTGGCTTGTGAATGACATTTCCTGATATAGGCAAATTGGTAGCTCATGGTTATCTTTAAACCTGCGGTCTGGTCCACCGGATTTATTTACGTATTTCCACGTTTTATCAACGATCAATGCATCAGCAGGAACTGACTCTTCTTCGATAAATTTTTTATCTCCGACCATCACAACCAAATCTTGGTAACTCACAGCTCCGACACCTGTAGTGTCATAGACCAACACTCGGTCAGGAAAGAAATGTAATGTTTGACGACCTACTGCGATAGAAACTGTCTTCACATTTGTTTTTAATCGAGGCGGTTCAGAGATCATAATCGATGTCAGCTTTCGAGCTATAAGATTGCTTGCTCCTGCATGATATTTTTTATCAAGGACTTTGCCTGAAGCTGATATATGCCAACATTTATTGGCTTTTGCCATTTGTTCTGCTGCCGAAAACAGCTTGTCATAAGCAAGTTCCATTTCGGAGTCAAAGTCATAGAAAAGTACTGTGGTCTTAGCTAACGTGTCTCTCGTATAACAAACCCAAGTAGAAACAATCCCCAACACAGCAGTCAAAGCGACAACCCATTTAGGGAGTTCGGCATTATGAATTCCAAAAACAATAGCGAAAAATAGAATAAAAATAAAAGGCCATGAACTAGACTTTTTCTGTTTATCATTAAGCTCCTTTAGCAGCTCAGCTGAAGAAGAGTCTACTATCTGCGAAACATGCGCTGACTCAATTTCTTTCAGTGGTTCGTGAGTCGGTGCTTCGAAGGACTCTTGATAGTTGGGCTGAATAGTGTTGTCGACAATTCGTTCCTGAGAACCAATCGGAATAGTCGAACGATAATAAATACCATTTGCTCCAATACGGACATAGTTACCTCTTGGACCAGTTCCTACTCTCAGACCTTTAACACCAGCTGAAACACCAAATCCAGATTTTGACAAATTGAAACGAAATGGACCAACGCTGATACTCTTTCTTATGTAGAGTCCCATATCTTCTCCGAACTTAAATTGACACTCTTGCGGCATAACGC
>NZ_NDIO01000128.1:0-2309 GCF_002241085.1 Vibrio sp. V03_P4A6T147 | reverse complement strand
CATGGAGAGTGAGCGCGATGAGAGTAGGTTTAGTGGGTTGGCGTGGTATGGTCGGTTCTGTACTGATGCAGCGTATGGTCGAAGAAAATGACTTTGACTTGATCGAACCGGTTTTCTTTAGCACATCTCAAATTGGTATTCCTGCACCAACGGTGCCTTCCAAGAAAGGCAATCATCACACAGGGTTACTGCAAGATGCTTACGATATTGATAGCCTCAAACAATTAGATGCCATCATCACCTGTCAAGGTGGTAGCTACACTGAAAAAGTGTACCCAGCTCTGCGTCAAGCGGGTTGGAAAGGTTACTGGATTGATGCTGCATCTACCTTACGGATGGATAAACAATCAATCATCACTTTAGATCCGGTCAACTTGACACAAATTCAGCACGGCATCCATTCAGGAACCAATACCTTTGTGGGCGGTAACTGCACTGTCAGTTTAATGCTTATGGCGTTAGGCGGCCTTTATGAGAAAGGTTTGGTCGAGTGGATGAGCGCAATGACCTACCAAGCAGCTTCGGGTGCTGGCGCTCAAAATATGCGCGAGTTGATCTCGCAAATGGGAGTAATTAACGATGCGGTGAGCTCTGAATTGGCTAATCCATCGAGCTCAATTCTTGATATTGACAGAAAAGTGGCTGAAACCATGCGATCACCTTCTTTTCCTACCGAGCAGTTTGGTGCACCACTAGCGGGTTCATTAATCCCTTGGATTGACGTCAAACGCGACAATGGTCAAAGCAAAGAAGAGTGGAAAGCGGGCGTTGAAGCTAATAAAATTCTGGGACTTCAATCGTCACCGATTCCGATTGATGGAACCTGTGTTCGTATTGGCGCAATGCGCTGCCACTCACAAGCATTAACCATCAAGCTGAAGAAAAATGTTCCGCTTGATGAAATCGAAGAGATGATCGCTACGCACAATGATTGGGTGAAAGTTATTCCAAACGAGCGCGATATTACCGCACGTGAATTGAGCCCTGCCAAAGTCACTGGCACCTTGTCAGTTCCCGTAGGACGTTTGCGTAAAATGTCTATGGGTGATGATTTCTTAAATGCGTTTACGGTGGGTGACCAATTATTGTGGGGAGCTGCTGAGCCGCTTCGCCGTACTTTGCGGATCATTCTGGCTGAAAAACAGTAAAGATGGATCTCGATTTAAAACTACCTGAGTAAAAATACAAAAGGGGCGCTTTATGCAAAGCGCCCCCTTTTTTATGCTTTTTGTCTGTAGCAACTGTGACGATGTTAACGCGGTTATGCAAGGCCAGGAAATAAATTTCTGAGTCCATTGGCAATAAACTCAATACCGAGTGCGCCTAGTATCAAACCCATGATCCGCGTAATCACGTTGATACCCGTTTGACCTAAGAAGCGG
Source organism: Vibrio sp. V03_P4A6T147 (assembly GCF_002241085.1). Lineage (NCBI taxonomy): Bacteria > Pseudomonadati > Pseudomonadota > Gammaproteobacteria > Vibrionales > Vibrionaceae > Vibrio > Vibrio sp. V03_P4A6T147. The sequence continues at coordinate 927 of NZ_NDIO01000128.1, read as the reverse complement.
ACAATATAGGGCGCTGAGCGAAACAGCAGCCAAGAGCTTAAACTAAATAGCACCACAGTGATTATAATGCCCACGGTATCGAACATGCTTGGGTAGCGAGAGCCATACACTATGGTTGAACTGATGGCACCCGGTCCTGCCATTAAAGGCATAGCGAGTGGCACAACTCCAATTTGTTCACGGCTAATGTATTCAGATTTCTCTTGTTTGTTTTGTTTATCTTCACCCAATTTACCGCTCATCATCGAAAACGCGATGCTCAGCAGCAATAGGCCACCAGCTACTCGAAACGAATCTAAAGAGATACTAAACATATCCAGTAACATCTGCCCAGCAAGCAGTGCGGTAATCAAAATTATTGCCACAGCAATATTCGCTGTAGCCGCCGTTTTGTGTTTCTCTTCTTGCGTCATATGCCCAGTGAGAGAGACAAATATTGGCATAATCCCCACGGGGTTCACAGCGGCTACAAGGCCTAAGAAAAACTGCAGGAAAATGGCTAACTCAAAGGTTTGCATGGCATTTATCTCTAATGGATCATTTCGATGAAATATTACGTGGCTAATGTAAGCGAAAGCAAAGGATAGCACGAATGAAAAAAACTAAAGCGATTGGGGTTTTATTGCTGAGAAAAACTAATTCAATGAATAAAACGTTTTACAATTGTTTTTCTAATGTATGTGAGTGGTGTTGTTTTTTGCTCAACTGTTAACATCTGCACATTTTTAATAAAATTAGTGCTCCTAGCTGGTGGTAAAAGTGAGAGTCGATATACTCTCAGTAGCACGTAAAATGAGGTGTGTTCATTCATCTATCGCTCAAAAATGAAACTTTTTTACAGATTGTTGTAGTTTTTATAGTTTTCGTTGTTTAAGTAAATGTTTTTTATTCATTTAATTATCTATATGTTTTTTGTTTGTTTTCAGT
>NZ_NDIO01000330.1:0-2313 GCF_002241085.1 Vibrio sp. V03_P4A6T147 | reverse complement strand
ATACTGGATAGGTAGTGGCATATGAAAATTATAAAAATCGTTCTAATTCTTGCACTTTTTTTGATTGCTTTAGCATTAGGGGCTCAAAATCAAGCAGTTGTGACGTTTAACTATTTGATCGCTCAAGGCGAATTTCACCTGTCTACTTTACTTGGCACTGTCTTTGTCTCTGGTTTTTTACTTGCTTGTTTGCTTGGCAGTAGCTTCTACTTCAAGTCTCAGTTGCAAGTTAGAAAGTTGAATAAGCAACTGAAAAAGCAAACAGCAGAGAACAGCTCTGTAACAAGTAAAGCGTAGTGAAATAAAGGCTGACTTGATGTTAGAAATTCTCTTCTTGCTATTACCGATTGCCGCCGCCTACGGCTGGTATATGGGAAATCGCAGTGCTCAGCAAGATAAGCAGAAACACTCTCACCAAATTTCTCGTCAGTATGTGACGGGTCTTAACTTGCTGCTTTCTGATCAATCAGATAAGGCCGTTGACCATTTTATCGAGCTACTCCAAGTAGACAATGAAACGATTGATACCCACTTAGCGCTGGGCAACTTATTCCGTTCAAGAGGAGAGGTTGATCGTGCTATCCGCATCCATCAAAATCTCATATCTCGTTCAAGTCTTACTATTGACCAAAAAAATCTCGCCTTACAACAATTGGCAAAAGATTATATGGTGGCAGGCTTTCTCGACCGCGCTGAAAAAATATTTGAACAACTGATTGAAGAGCCTGAACACAAAGAAGCGGCGTTGCAACAATTGGTTTCTATTTACCAACAGACTCGAGAGTGGCATAAAGCTATCGATTACGCTTATGCGTTGGTAAAATTAGGCAGAAAAAGGATGCACAGTGTTATAGCTCATTTTTGGTGTGAACTTGCAATGCAAGAGAAGGCTGAAGGACGCGATAGCAAAGCGATTCAATATCTTAAAAAAGCGCTGTCTGAAGATCCGAAATGTGTACGCGCAACGATCTCTTTAGGTAAGCTGTATCTTGAAAATGATGACTACCGTCATACAATCCAGTATATGCAGATGGTCTTGGAGCAGGATATTGATTTTATCGGCGAGGTATTGCCGACGCTTGCTGAGTGCTATCACCATATTGGGAAAGAGGGTGAACTTGTTGAGTTTTTACGCGAGTGCATTATCAATGAAGCTGGAGTGTCAGCTGAACTGATGCTCGCACAGTTGGTGGCACAACATGATGGTGCTGGAGCTGCGCAGGAACTTTTGACACGGCAATTGGTTAAAAATCCGACCATGAAGGGCTTCTACCGTTTAATTGACTACCATCTCATCGAAGCGGAGGAAGGTCGAGCGAAAGAGAGCTTGTCGACCTTGCAAAAATTGGTAGGTGAGCAACTAAAAGTAAAACCTCACTACCGATGCAGAAAGTGTGGTTTCTCAACTCATTCTCTCTACTGGCACTGCCCATCATGTAAGAATTGGGGTTCAATTAAACCTATCCGTGGTTTGGATGGTGAATAGAGTTCATGTACTGGAGTTACTGATCGACTCGAAAACTGCAGCTTATGAAAGCTGCATTTTTTTAGCTTAATTATTTTAGGAGTGAAAATGAAAGACCAGAGAGTAATTGTCGCGTTGGATTATGAGCAACAAGCGGAAGCGTTAGCTTTTGTTGATAAAATTGACCCCAGCAGCTGTCGATTAAAAGTGGGTAAGGAGATGTTTACCCTGTTTGGTCCCGATTTTGTGCGTGAGCTACACAAAAGAGGTTTTTCGGTATTCTTAGACCTAAAGTTTCATGATATTCCCAACACGTGCTCTAAAGCCGTACGTGCGGCGGCTGAGCTTGGCGTATGGATGGTGAATGTTCATGCCAGTGGTGGGGAGAGAATGATGTCGGCGTCTCGCCAGATTCTTGAACCTTATGGTAACGATAGACCACTACTTATTGCTGTCACAGTACTAACCAGTATGGAACAACCTGATCTTCGTGGTATTGGCATCGATGTTGCGCCTAAAGAGCATGTAATGCGTCTGGCTAGCCTAACTCAAAATGCAGGGTTAGATGGAGTGGTATGCTCAGCTCAAGAAGCGCACATGCTTAAGAGCCATCTTGGTCAAGAGTTTAAATTAGTTACGCCAGGGATTCGTCCTGTTGGTTCTGCAACAGGAGACCAAAGACGTATTATGACTCCGAGTGAGGCCATAAAAGCTGGTTCAGATTATCTAGTCATCGGTCGCCCAATTACTCAGGCAACAAGACCGGATGAAGTCCTAAAAGCGATAAATGATACGTTAATTTAAATTAATGTTTTCTTTACGTTGTTGTATGAAAAAGGTCGCTTATG
>NZ_NDIO01000397.1:0-2341 GCF_002241085.1 Vibrio sp. V03_P4A6T147 | reverse complement strand
TTCTTGAATCACTCAACCATTGCAATTGTGGCTTTTGGTCGTGTAAATTTTGTTTATCTCATTGAATTTGCATAACAAACGGCTCAAGAGGGATTGCCAACGCTTGGCGGTTTTAGTGCAAAATTGCAGTTCAGAGTTTACAGTGTGTTTTTTGAGTTCGGCGGTGCGTTGTCAACCCCTTAGCCGGGCGTTATGTAACAAGGAAGGTTCAGTGGAAAAAATATTTTCAGATCGTTTAGTGATGTCTCCGATATCGGAAGATGATTGGTCTCTATTTCACACACTTCATACCGATCCTGAGGTCATTTCACTTTGCTTTGATGAACCGACTTTGCTGGAAATTCAGTCTAAATTTCGTTCTAGGCTTGAACCATGGACACCAGATTCTAGTCATTGGTACTGTTTGGTTGCTTCGGAATTAGAAACGGGTATCAAAGTGGGTATAACGGGTTATTGCATCCAGAATGGAACTGCTGAAGTTGGTTTTATGTTTTTACCTAGTTTCCACGGTCGAGGTTATGGAACTGAATCATTACGAGCTTTAGTCGAATATTCCCGAAAACAGTTTTGCCTAAACAGTTTTTCCGCTGTAGTTACTGAAGGTAATCTGGGTTCGGAAAAAGTATTAATCAAAAGTGGATTCACATTACATAGTGTTATTCCTGATGCATATGGAATTGGTGGTCAAATGTATGCTGATCACATATACCTGATGGAAAATATTGTTACATAACAAACGCTTCAAGAGGGACAGCCAACGCGTGGCATTTTTAACATGCGTTAGGTTTCGTGATAATGGTGTTATGCGGGAAGTTAGTAGTAGCGTTGTCTGCCCCTTAAGCGGGCGTTATAACAACAAGGAGAGTTCCGTGAAAATAACAGTTTTAGATGACTACCAGGATGTGGTTAGAACGTTAGATTGTTTCGAATTACTATCACATCACGATGTGTCCATCTTGAACGAAACACTTCCTGAATCGGAGTTGGTAGCTAAGCTAAAAGACACCGAGGTTCTTGTTTTAATCAGAGAACGCACAGTCATTACAGAGTCACTGCTTGCACAGTTACCTAATCTTAAAGTTATCAGTCAAACAGGTAAAGTTAGCAATCATATTGATGTCCACCTATGCGAAAAGTATGGGGTAAAGGTGATGGAGGGGCGTGGCTCTCCTGTTGCTCCTTCGGAATTGGCGTGGGCACTGATTATGGCGGCAAGTCGCCACATACCAACTTATTCAACCAATCTCCAAAACGATAAATGGCAAAACTCGGGTGTACTCGGTTTAGGTCGTACCCTAAAGGGCTTGAAGCTTGGTATTTGGGGCTACGGAAAAATTGGACAACGAATTGCTCAATATGCGAAAGCATTTGAAATGTCAGTTGTTGTTTGGGGTAGTGAGCAATCGAGAAATCTTGCACTTGAACACGGCTTTGAAGCTGCCGCTTCAAAGGAAGCATTTTTCTCTGGTTCGGATATTGTATCACTTCACTTACGTTTGAATGAAGTAACTAGGGCGTGCGTAACAGCTGAGGATTTGAGCTTAATGAAGTTCGACTCTTTATTTGTAAACATTAGTCGCTCAGAGCTTGTAGAAAACTCTGCGCTATACAACGAGTTGGTGGCGGTCTCAACTAAGCGAGCTGCCGTTGATGTATTTGACAATGAACCCGCATCCCTTGATAACGAGCCTTTATTGTCATTACCTAACGTAACGGCTACTCCACATTTAGGGTATGTAGAGCAAAACAGTTATGAGCTTTACTTCAAAATAGCATTCGAGAATATTTTAGCTTTCGAGCAGGGTAAGGCATAAACATCAGCATCGAAGAAATCGTTGTTATAACAAGCAATTTAAGAGGGATTCACAACGCTTGGCATTTTTGCTTCTACTTCAAATTTAGTGTTTATGGCACAATGCTTTAGGTTGGGTGGAGGCGTTGTTCACCCCTTAATTGGGCGTTAGCTTCTTAAAGGCTAGAATCATCAAAATTTAAGCTTATTTGTTCTGAATATGCAGCTTTTCGTGCTCATGTTGCACGACTTGGTTTTTTTGTTTCAGGCTTATGCTGCTTTGGTAGGAAGTGTTAGAAGTTCAGCAGTTTCAAAGTCGCTGAGAACTAACAAGCCTCGATGCTTCGATGTTGTTGGATTTGCAACACGGTCCGCTTGGTTTCGCAAAAGGCTACATCATCGCTGTGATCATGCTTTCTTTGTCTCGGATCCTTAACCGTGGCTAACTTAGCCTAGATCGTTTTAAGTTTTGGCAGCCAACATCACAGCTATTGGCGTTGAACGTGTGCTTGCTTGATGTTTTTGAATAAAATGCCTTTCAAATAAATG
>NZ_NDIO01000004.1:0-2345 GCF_002241085.1 Vibrio sp. V03_P4A6T147 | reverse complement strand
AAGTGCAGCAGCTAACAAACGGCTCAAGAGGAATTGCCAACGCTTGGCGACTCTAGTGCAAAATTGAAGTTCAGTGTTTACGGTGTGTTTTTTTGAGTTCGGCGGTGCATTGCCAACCCCTTAGCCGGGCGTTTTGCCTTTTTTCTAAAACTCTAACAATTACTTAAATTTATGTCTAAAATCACGTCTGATTTTAATGCGTATATTGAGAAGTTATTAAACAGGTACTAGCGAATTGCTCTGCCAGTATTTCAGAGTTAAAGAAAAATCCAACTGCTCTTTTGAACGAGGCTGATGGTTCAGCTATTGCGATCCTTAACCACAACAAACCCGCAGCTTACCTTGTACCGGCTGAAACTTACGAGTATCTGATGGATATGCTTGATGATTATGAGCTTTCCCAAATAGTAGATAGTCGTCGTGGTGATTTGTCGCAAGCTGTGGAAATCAATATTGATGACTTATAAGTTAAAGTTTTTGCCTGCAGCCCAAAAGGAGTGGAGTAAGCTAGCGCCAACGATTCAGAGTCAATTTAAAAAGAAACTTAAAGAAAGGCTAGAAAACCCCCACGTCCCATCATCAAAATTACGAGGTTATGATTCTGTTTACAAAATCAAACTTCGTACATCTGGTTATCGTTTGGCTTATGAAGTCATCGACAATGAAGTTGTCGTTTATGTACTCGCTGTTGGTAAACGAGATAAAGACGCTGTTTATAAGAAGCTGGCTTCACGCTTCAGCTAGCGGCATAACAAACGCTTCAAGAGGGACAGCCAACGCGTGGCATTTTCACTATGCGTTGGTTTTTGTGATTACAGTGTCATGCGGTAAGTTGGTAGTAGCGTTGGCTGCCCCTTAAGCGGGCGTTAGGCAATTGCACATTTAGTATTGAGGCAAAATGATTAATAAAGTGATCGATAAACTTGCTTGGGTTTTGATTCAAGATGGCAAGCTTTTAGCAGTAAGGTCTAAAGGAAAGGCGCTGTTCTACCTTCCTGGAGGTAAGCGTGAAGCCGGTGAAAATGATGAGGAAGCATTAATCCGTGAAATCAAAGAAGAGCTCTCAGTAGATCTTTCACCTACGAGCCTCAAATATATGGAAACATTCACAGCACAGGCAGATGGTAAGGCCGAGGGTGTTTCAGTAAAGCTGACCTGCTACTTTGCGGATTTTTCTGGTGAATTGCTTCCAGCGGCAGAAATCGAAGAACTTAAGTTCATTGATGGTAATGATGAAGCGGCTTGTTCAGTTGCAGCTTTGGTAGCGCTTCAATGGCTAGAGTCGTGGAAAAATTGCCTAACAAACGCCTCAAGAGGGATTGCCAACGCGTGGCGGCTTTAGTGCAAAATTGAAGTTCAGTGTTTACAGTGTGTTTTTTGAGTCCGGCGGTGCGTTGTCAACCCCTTAGCCGGGCGTTATGCAACTTATTTAACCTCGTCAATAAATAAAAGGGTATTGAGTGGAAGTCGGAATTTTTCAGGTAGACTCATTTACATCAGAAGTATTCAAGGGTAATCCTGCTGGAGTTTGCATTACTGAGACTAGCCTTGATGAAGAAACAATGTTGGCAATTGCTGCAGAAATGGCGGTGTCGGAAACCGCTTTTTTGTCACTTGATACGATGCAATTACGCTGGTTCACTCCAGAAGTTGAAGTCAGTTTATGTGGCCACGGTACACTAGCGGTAGCTCATGTTGTAAAAGAGCAGGGAATGTATAAAACTGGCGATATTCTTGAGTTTCAGACCTTATCTGGTATTTTGACTGCTCATCTTGATGAACATAATATTCATTTGTTATTTCCATCACCAAACCTTGATATGAACGTCTCTCCAAACATAGATATACTCAATTTGTTAGGTCTATCGCAATCGAGTTTAATCGCTTATGGCGAGTTTGATCATAAGCAACTCGTTGTGATTAACAGTGAGTCAACTCTCAACGAGCTTGTGCCTGATTTCAGTGGGTTATCAAAACTGAAAGGTCGTGGTGTTTTGGTTACAGCCAAATCAGATTCTGGTGTGGATTTTGTATCGCGTTATTTTGCTCCATGGGTTGGTGTAAATGAAGATCCAGTGACAGGTTCAGCGCATTGTGCTTTGTGTGCTTATTGGTCGAAAGAGTTAAATAAATTGAAGCTTAAAGGTTATCAGGCCTCAAATCGAGGTGGTTTTGTGGACGTAGAGCGAGTGAGTGAAAATCAAGTTAAGTTATCAGGGCAAGCAATAACCGTCTTTCAAGGCCGCATGAAAATTGCATAACAAACGCTTCAAGAGGGACAGCCAACGCGTGGCATTTTTACTGTGCGTTGGTTTTCGTGATTACGATGTTATGCGGAAAGTTAG
>NZ_NDIO01000146.1:0-2351 GCF_002241085.1 Vibrio sp. V03_P4A6T147 | reverse complement strand
TCAATACACTGTGTTCTCGGGTAGTCATCCGTTTAGACACCCAGTTACACGAACGTTTTAATGACGATAAAAACACCAAAGACCTCTCACTTAGAGTGGATTAACAATCGCAAAGTAACTGACTGATTTGTAAAAAAGATATAATTCAAGATTACTCGCAATATTACGTTAATTTTAAGGCTAGATAAACCAGTTTGCATAAAGTATCCGCCATCTTAGATTGTGAGGTACTCCATGCGATTATTGGGTTTATACATTCCGTTAATAACGATGGTTGGTTCGCTCCTACCAGATGCAAGTCAGAGCACGAGTGTACTTGAAGCCAGCCTACCATCACCATTCCATCCGGGGTAACGCCCAACAACTCCGGCGACACCATTTCTCTATTGGATGAATACGAACAACCGTTGGACTCTGTTAGTTACTCATCTTGTAAAGAAGGCATTGAAATCACTTTTAAGGAAGAATTATGAACAAGCAGTTAGTTGCATTAGCCATAGGATTGAGTCTATCAACCAGTGCGCTCGCGTCCGTGTCGTGGGACAAAGACACCGCATACAGTACTGGCGACATTGTCAACCATAACGGTGAGTCATTCGTTGCGTCTCATTGGAGCCAAGGTACAGCGCCCGAGGTGAACGACATTTCATGGGATGGCTGGATACATCTTGATAGTACGAATGTAGCGATGTATGCACATGAACAAGCCTATGTGGGAGGCTCTGTCGTCAATTACAACGGTGATGTGTACCTAGCCAAGTGGTGGGTTAAGGGCGAATACCCAAGCGAATCCAGCACATGGCGATTTCTCGAAGACTTTAACCTTGAACCTTCAACGCCCGTTGAAGATCCAGATCCCAACGTAAACCCTAAATCACCAGACACTATTCATGGTGTGGATAGCGATAACGATGGCATCAGAGACAGTTACAAAGCATCGGTGCTTGAAAAATATGAACACCCTGACATTGTCCAACTGGCTCTGGCGGTCAGTCTAGAATATGCCGACCTCCATACATTGGGACTCGAAGAGGCAGAGACGATTGAGATCTCTAAAGAAGACGCAACTACCAAATACAACAGTATCGTTGCTTTCGAGAAATGTGCTCAGCAATTGCAATCGGAAGGCAGGATCGACGAAACCCCAGCACAACTGTACGCCAACTCAATTTATCGCGCACTCTATTACCGTTTGGGTAAAGAACGCTTATTTAAAGCCATGGACTATGACTTTGATGCTTTGGTTTTGCCTGAGAACCCATGTCCTCAAACATTGAATAGCGAGTCAAACTAGATGAAAAACTATATACCAAATTTGGTACTGTTGAGTACGATGATGTCTTTAGTTTCTTCCGCTCAAGGCCAATGTGTTGATAACGTAGATAAACTTCAGCTCTTTTATGTCAATGGGATGTTCACCAGCCCTGAAGGCGCACGATCCAATAGAGACGCGCTAGACAGATTTCAGGACAAGCACTTAGGTCAATATGAAAAGTATCGAAATGTCCAAGTTGCGTATAACGTAGATGAAGCTTTTTTAGTCCAAGTTGCAGAAGTGGCTTTTCATAAAATGACTGAAGAACAAAAAAGAGCGGATGAAGGCCGTTTACTCGAAAACTTTATCCTCGGTCACAACCTAAACATCATTGATGATCTGGCAGGTACGTTCAGTTGGTTCTTCACCGAAATCGTCGAAGATGTTGAATCCATCCAAGATGAAGGCGATTACCAAAACATGAGGCATTTGCTGAATTTGACGATGGATGACTGTACCCGAGTATTGTTAGTGACTCATTCCCAAGGCAACTTCTATGGCAACCGATTGTTCACTGAAATATCGAACTCCTACACTTACTCTACTGGTGCGAAGCTAAGTGATTACCCAATGCTCGGTTACCTAGGTATCGCAAACCCGACATTCCATGTTGGCGGCTCTTTTGGCAACGCACACACTGACATAGCCAAAACATTTACCAACGACAACGACTGGCCGATGTGGGCGGTAAGACGCTCACTTGGTGCAGTACCCGCTGACCCAGTAAGTACATCTGACCGCGATGAATCATATGGCCATGGTTTGGAAGAGGCTTACCTCAAAGATAATGCAGAACCTATTTTAGCGGATTACATGACACAGATTATCGAAAACCTAACACCTTACCCGCTTTTCGAACAGCACCTGTCCTCTTCGTCCGCGACATCTCATTTAGGCTATTCAGCGATTTCTGAACACCTGGATATTCGATTCAGATATGGTGGTGGCTATCGATACAACGGTGTCCCCGAACCCGTTTGGAATGGTTTCCTTAATACCTCTAGCCATGGCACGTACTTTAATACCTATATCAAAG
>NZ_NDIO01000085.1:0-2370 GCF_002241085.1 Vibrio sp. V03_P4A6T147 | reverse complement strand
CTAGTGGGCTGACAGCCTGTATATTGAGATTACACAACATTGATTCATACTGGATATTTGAAAGCCTATCTTTACAACGAATTATCCAAGCCAATGTGATGAGGTTATGACCAAAAAATCCGGGCTGTTCAAGACAGGCGTTTAGAATATCGCCTTCACGATTCGGGGTTGATAACATCGGCTCACTTTGGTGTTCTTCACCTATAAAAGTAGATGTTACAAACTCTGTGAGTCGATTTAAAAATATTGGGATCGAGTCTGGTGATAACAACTTATAAACTTCATTCAAAGCGAGCAAAATGGTTACATTATGCGATAGATATTCACTGTGTCTCGATGCCCGTGAAACATAATGCTGAAATATATCCGTAAATCCTTTTTCGTCATGCCATTGAGACATTGCCTGATAAGATGCTGGGTATATTCCGCGCTCTAGAATCCTGTGTCGACGGACGCTGGAAAAATTTACTTGTTGAACTGTATCGGTGTAATTACATGAAATCTTTAATGCATCCTGTTCAATTAATCGACTGACTTGCACCAATAGTTTTTCTGAACAGTCCAAATATTCACAGAGAAACTTTGTTGATAAATATGCTTTTAGGGCATGCGGCTGATGGATAATCGCGCTGCTATATAGTGCTTGTTCTAATAAATGTTGAAATGTCATTTTTCCTCCATGAAACTAACGCCCGGCTAAGGGGTTGACAACGCATAGCCGGACTCAAAAAACACACTGTAAACACTGAACTTCAATTTTGCACTAAAGCCGCCACGCGTTGGCAATCCCTCTTGAGCCGTTTGTTATGCAAATTCAATGAGATAAACTGACTTTACACGACCAAAAGCAACCATCGCAATGGTTGAGTGATTCAAGAATCAACCAAAGTAAGAGCGGTGACAAATAAGCTGCCAAAACAAAGTCCACCTTTCAGCAACAAACCAAGCTTTTGAATCAGGAAAACTCAACGAGCGAGACCTTCAGCAAATACAGAATAATCGATAAACTTGCCCTTTCTACACTTTGCGCCCGCTAAATTGACAACAAACCCGCACTAAAACTGATTGAGGCAAACAAAGAAATTTGCCTGTTTTACGGTTTGAGTTAGCCACGGATTTGAGGGTAAAAAAGCTCATTTGCCGACAACACAAAACGAATGGCCAGAGAAATCCCAAAAGATTGAGCCCCTAAATTTACCTGAGTTGCATAACGCCCGGCTAAGGGGTTGACAACGCATAGCCGAACTCAAAAAAAAACCACTGTAAACACTGAACTTCAATTTTGCACTAAAGTCGCCACGCGTTGACAATCCCTCTTGAGCCGTTTGTTAGGATTTTAGAATGCTCACTAACTGAAGGTAAGAACGTTCTTCTAGTTTCTTGATACTAATATAGTTCTCAAATGAATTTAAAAAAGAATCTAGCCATTGATGCATCTCAATATCATCTGAACTCAGAATTAGTCTTTTCTTTACAGTAACCTCTAGCTTCACACTAACTAACCATGGTGCATCGTAATCACCACAAATTAAAGCAGGTGAAATTACAGTGTTAGTTGCATTACAATCAACAACAAAACGTATATCAAATATATCACTAGATATACTGAGTGAATTATCTGACAGCCTCTGTAATTTGGTTCCTAGTGGTAACTCGAGATGCAAACTGTCGAAGACTTCACCACTATCACCAACAGCAAAGCATAATTCGAAATCCGAGTCTCCATCATGGTCTAAAAATGCCTCTCGCTCTCGATGATTTCGGGTAATTAGTTCAAGCACTCTATTCTTTAGCACGTCTTGAGACATCGAACTTCTTGGGATAGTACATATTTTATTCCTATCAATCTCTTCATATACGAAGTATGAATTTAGATGGAATCCTAACTTTCGCAAAAATAAAAACTCAGTACATGATGCAACTAGATTATAGTAATCCAATACATTTGGGTCATATGATGAATCAGGCGCATCATAGTCTTCATACCCATTTAACAGAGCTTTGGCATAGGCCTTATTTTCAGCACCTAAGGCCCTCAAATACTGAGCGATATCTTGATTGAACTCATACCCTAAAACCTCCTTTCCTTTCAGTGTTTCTGGTTCAAAGAAGTACCCACCCCTTAACCGCACCACTTGCTTTATTTTCGGATTTAATAATTTACTAACAAGAACAATGGATACAGTTATTAAAGCACCTCCAATACACAATAATACCGTTGTAGCCCCAATCAACTCGGTCAGATAATTCGCACATAAAGCGACACCAAGAGCCAAACTAACAGCAGAAACCACCATTATCAGTAAATTATTTGATTGTATTCTTGAATTTGAAATTGGATTCATAACCACCTAACTAAAATTAAAATCC
>NZ_NDIO01000351.1:0-2386 GCF_002241085.1 Vibrio sp. V03_P4A6T147 | reverse complement strand
CTCTCATACTGATGGTGAAGTCACTGTCGCCTTATATATGGAAAACAGCTTATTAATCGAGAATAAATCTAGTGTCTGTCTATCGGTATGCGATAACGGTAAAGGCATTTGTCCGGAAGATTTAGTGTACGTTTTTGATCCTTTTTTTACCACCAAGCGTATCGGTGATGGCGCAGGACTTGGATTATCGGTTGCGAAAGAAATCATAGAAGAGCACCTCGGAAAAATTGAAATTCAGTCGACGATAGGTCAAGGAACCTGCGTCTATATTCGTTTACCGCTTTATGTTGCACCTCATCATTCGATGAAAGGATTGGGGTAATTGTATGTTCCGATATAAAGAAATTCTGCTTGTAGATGATGAGCCAGCGGTACTTAAAGCTTTAACTCGTGAATTCAAACCGCATTTTTCTGTGGTTCATTGTGCGAGTAGCGGCCTTGAGGCTCTGACTATTTTAGAGCGGCACCCTATCGAAATTGTGATTTCTGATTATCGAATGCCTAATATGGATGGGACAGAGCTGGTCGTCAATATTCGCAATCAGTATCCTCATGTTGTAACCATTATTCTATCTGGTCAAGCTGACATCAAAGGTTTGTCTCGTGCTTTGAACGAAGGGAAATTGCATCGTTTTCTCCAAAAACCATGGGATAGAGAGGAGCTGATTGAAACCATACGTTTGAGTTTATTGGAGCGTGAAGCATTGCTAGGTAGTGATGTGCTGACGAACTTAAAAAACCGGCGTACGTTAGATGAACAGATTATCGAATTGAAAAAACATGGTGACTCCTCATACGCTTTGGTCATGGTGAATATTGCTAATCTAGACGAAATTAACCATCAATACGGCGGAGCGCTTGGTAATCAATTTATTAAAACGCTGGCGTGGCATCTGAGTGATGGTAATACAGAGCCGGAAACCATATATCGCTACAAAGATAAGCTGTTTATGTGCATTCCATACAGCCCCAAAGGTTATCAAGTTGTGATGCGCCTATGTTCGCGACTCTCTCAGCCTGTTGAAGTCGACACACATCTTATTAAAACCAGATACACGGTTTTGCTCTGTGATGTCAAATCGTTGCATCAAGTCGATGATATATCTATTGCTGACCTTAATGAACGCTCGCGAGTACGTTTGCACCATCAACTGCCGATTTACGGGCTCGATAATGATCCTCAATCCCGAGAGTTATTGGCGCTATTTTCCGTATTAAACGATATCGATAGACGCTATTTCTGCGCGTTTTATCAGCCGCAACTATCGACGGTAACTGGTGATGTTTGTGGATTTGAAGCATTAGCTAGGCGCAAAACAGTTGAGAATGAGTGGCAATATCCAGCCAGTTTCTTACCCATAATTGAGCAGTATGGTTTAACTAAAGTGTTGACCGAAAAAATATTGGAAGACGTACTGATGTTCATCAAACAACATCAGAAACTAATTAAAGATCGAAATATCAGTGTTAATGTGCCTGGGAACATGTTGATAAATGGGCAATTTTACGAATTATTGACTAAGCTAACTACAAAGCTCAGTTGCGGTTTGAATAACTTGTCAATAGAGATAACGGAGCATGACTTTATTGAGGATTTTATTCAGGCGAAACAAGAACTCAGTAAACTGAAAGGGTTGGGATTGAGCTGTGCACTGGATGATTTTGGAACTGGATATGCGGGCTATGAATATCTGTGCGAAATGCCTTTCGATGTACTTAAAATTGATGGACGATTTGTTCAAGCAATTGGCAAATCAGCGTCCAATGAAGTTATTCTGAGGGCAATGATAGACAGTGCTGAATCACTTGAAATGGGAGTGATCGCCGAATGGGTTGATACTCAGGAGCAAGCGGATAAATTGAAAACCTTGGGTTGTTCCATTATCCAGGGGCATTTGGTGAGTCAGGCATTATCATCAGACGACGTGGTCAGTTATTTGTCTAGAATGGAGGAGGAACGATGGAAAATGTCGCACAAAAAATAGCGATTGGTGGTGATAGACTTAGCCTTCTGCTGCTAGATGATGAGAGCGAAATTCTAAAATCACTAACGAGGGTTTTGCGTACAGATTATGACATAGTTTCTTTTAATAGCGGAAAGGAAGCCTTGGAATATTTAGAGCAACATGAGGTCTCTATTATTATCTCTGATATGCGGATGCCAGAGATGGATGGTGCCGATTTTCTCGCAAAATCAAAAGAATTATATCCTGAGACGATTCGTATCCTGCTTACTGGATATAGTGATATTCAGTCAACCGTCAGGGCAGTAAATTCCGGCGGAATTCATACCTATATTGGCAAACCATGGGATAACGAAAACCTAAAACTGATCGTTTCAAAAGCAGCGGAGTTTTATCGTCTGACAAAAGAGCGAGAACATTTG
>NZ_NDIO01000204.1:0-2392 GCF_002241085.1 Vibrio sp. V03_P4A6T147 | reverse complement strand
GAAGAAGACTGAATGGCATAATTTAAAATTAAGAGAATGACATTATCACGTGACTAACGATCTGATAATATTGACGAATGCATGACGCATGCCTCGCACTAAAGATGTTACATTTCAATGAAAATTAGTCACTTATGCCGTTGAGAACTTGCTTTTACAACCAACTATCGGCAACCTCTACTCTATTGCTTGCAAGGATAAAATAATGAACCTAATTAAACCGGCTTTATGTACATTAACCATGATCTTTAGTGCCTCTGTATTGGCTAATATCACTCTTGAAATTCCAGACACCATTAACTTATTAGCGGTGAATGGTCAGAAGCCCGAAACTTCTGGCAGCCTATTTTCCTCAGCGAAAAGCCTTGAGCTGGCCGATGGTGAACAACAAATCGTCTTCAAATACGCGCCTTATTTTACGCAAGGGAATGATCGCGTGATTATCGAAAGCGATGCAGTCATTGCCACATTCACCGCAAAGGATGCAAAACTGAATTTTGCCATGCCTGAATACCGTGATGCACATCGAGCAGAGAAAGAGATTAAAACAATGCAATGGTCACTGATTGACCAAGCAAGCCAAACACTAGAGATAAAGCAAGATCGCCTTCTTAAAGAAGGGTATCAAGTAGGCCGTGACTATATCCGTGAAGCAAATGACTATAATCGCGCAGGGGGTATTGCAGCTATTGGAATGACGGATGTTGCTATGCTGCAAAATGAACTAGCTCAGTCAGGAAATGTACAAAACGCCGCCGAAGAAATGCTGCATTTTTGGTACAACAAGGCTGATGAGAAAACGAAAGCACGCTTTAAAGAATTCGTTAACCAACAGTAATAACATCTCAATATGAGCTCTCTGAATTGAGAGCTCATTAGTATTGAAGTAGTTTGTGCTTAGCTTACCAGAACAGCATCGCAATCATGGTCAGCAAGCCAATACAAGCAATATTTAGCATCATACCCACTCGCATCATCTCACTTTGCTTAATGTGTCCAGAGGCAAACACTATCGCATTGGGTGGCGTCGCAACGGGCAACATAAATGCACAAGAAGCCGCAATAGCAATCAATACAGATAGAATCACGGGTGAGATACCAAAGGCTTCAGCAACACTGGCAAACACCGGAATAAGCAGCGCTGCACTGGCTGTATTACTCGCGAATTCCGTTAGGAACACCACGAAAACAGCAATCACGAATACAATAAAGAACAGACCTAAATGAGAGATCAGGGCACTTAGTTCATTGGCTAGGAAAACGCTGGTTCCCGTTTGCTTAAGTACGTTGCTCAAGCAAATACCGCCACCAAACAGCAGTAATACCCCCCAATCTGCCGTTTTTTCTACATCTTTCCAGTGCACCACTCGGGCAAAATTGACCAAAACAATCGCACCCAGCGCAACCAGAGTATCAAAGCTCGCAAAACCACCCAGCATGGCATTGACTGGTTTGCTAAATATCCAACAAAAAACCGTTAATGCGAAAATACCAAGCGTGACGACTTTACCTTTATCCCAAGTAACAGGTTCATAATTGAGCTCGAACTCTCCATTAAGATCCGGTTTTAATGCGAAATATAAAATAGTAATCGCAATGGGCAGCATAATCGCCGCCGTTGGAGCACCAAATTTCATCCAATCTGTAAATGAAAGACCAACCTCAGCAGCGGCAATCGCGTTAGGAGGGCTTCCTACGATGGTGGCAATACCACCAATACTGGCGCTGTAAGCAATACCTAACAGCACAAAAACATAGGTCGAATGACCACGGTCTTTATCCACTTTGCTGAGTACACCAAGCACCAGCGGTAGCATCATCGCAGCGGTGGCGGTGTTACTGATCCACATTGAAAGCGCGGCAGTCACACCAAACAACATGAATACCGCAACGCTCATTTTTCCGCGCGCCATGATAAGAACTTTATCGGCAATAACTTTGTCCAGACCCTGCCGATGCATAGCAGCAGCCAATGCGAATCCACCTAAAAATAGGAAGATAATCGAGTTAGCAAAGTTATTGAGCGCCGTTTGGGTGTTAAAAACACCAAAAACGATGGCCATGATAGGCACAAGAATGGCTGTGACCGTGACATGTAAAGCTTCCGTTAACCACAGCACAGCAATAAATGCCAGCATACTAATGCCCAAAGCGACATTAGAATCAACAGGCAAGGCATTGTACAGGACAAAAAACAGGACAATATCGGCTAGGATGATAAGGCTGTTACGGTTAAAAAACCATTCTCGGGTGTTGGAGGGTAAAGGGACACTATCATTTCTATTCATTATTATTTTTCCTTATGAGGGCCTACTGGCAACAATATGATCACACATATTCAAACAAGGAGATAATAATTATTGCGAAATTGTTAACCTTATCAAGACTATGG
>NZ_NDIO01000081.1:0-16728 GCF_002241085.1 Vibrio sp. V03_P4A6T147 | reverse complement strand
AAAGGGTCATTGATCCTGATACTGTTAGCGATTATCGTTGATTAATATCAAAGCTTTGCGCGCTCATAGCTCAGCTGGATAGAGTACCTGGCTACGAACCAGGCGGTCGGAGGTTCGAATCCTCCTGAGCGCGCCATTTATTAAGAAGCCTCGCATTGTGCGGGGCTTTTTTATGTTGGTTTTTTGTTGCTATTTTGTTAAATTGAAAATGGCAACTATTTGTTTTATCTTGTTAATCTGCAATGTTTTAACTCCCTCTCAGTATCTGCATCATTTTTTGATTAACGTAGCCGTATTGGCTAGTTAAATGCCCTTCTTAATAGAGAAAATTCAGAGTTTTGTGATTTGTGTGAGTAATTGTTCGCCGATTTTGTGTGTTATCTACAAGAGTCCCTTAAACAAAATTGACAATTATTAACCAATCGAGATAATCCTAGTCCACTTGCCAAGATCGCATTTGTAAAAATGCGTAGCAATTGTTGTCAGGATGACACAAAAAGGAAGCAACATGACTACTATTGGAAGCCTATTAGTTGACGCCGCCACCCTTATGATTACGGGGATGGCTGTAGTCTTTATTTTTCTAACTATTCTCGTTTATCTCGTTCGGTTAATGTCAACCTTGGTACCGGAAGAAGTACCACAACCGATCGCAGCGCCGATTCAACATCGAAAAGTTCAACCAAACCCTTCAGCTGTGAGCCCGCAAATTGTGGCGGCAATTTCTGCAGCAGTGCATCAGCACCGCGCATTAGCTAAATAGCATAGAAAGGATGAAAAGGAGTTTATGAGCATGTCTAAACCACTAGCTATTACGGATGTGGTCCTTCGTGATGCCCATCAGTCACTATTTGCCACGCGCATGCGTATCGAAGACATGCTGCCTATTGCAGCAGAGCTCGATAAGATCGGTTATTGGTCACTGGAAACTTGGGGAGGAGCAACGTTTGATGCTTGTATCCGTTTTCTCGGTGAAGATCCATGGGAGCGTTTACGTTCGCTTAAGCAAGCGATGCCTAATACCCCAATGCAAATGTTGCTACGCGGCCAGAATTTACTAGGCTATCGCCACTATGCTGACGATGTTGTTGAAAAGTTTGTCGAACGAGCTCATGCGAATGGTATGGATGTTTTCCGTATTTTTGATGCGATGAATGATGTTCGCAATTTTGAAAAAGCGGTCAAAGCGACAATTGATGTTGGCGCACACGCGCAGGGCACACTGTCTTACACCACTAGCCCTGTTCATAATTCAGATACTTGGGTTGATCTTGCCAAGCGGTTGGAAGATCTCGGCTGCCACTCTTTGTGTATTAAAGATATGTCTGGGTTGCTCAAGCCGTATGAAGCTGAAGATCTGATCACTCGTATTAAATCCTCTTGTGCCGTACCTTTAGCGCTGCACAGCCATGCAACGACTGGTCTTTCAGCGGCAACAGCCGTTAAAGCGGTAGAAGCTGGTATCGATATTTTGGATACCGCTATCTCTTCAATGAGCCAAACTTACGGGCACACACCAACCGAAACAGTGGTCGCTATGCTTGAAGGAACCGAGCGTGATACGGGCCTTAGCCTGACACAGCTTGAACCGATTGCCACTTATTTTCGTGAAGTGCGTAAGAAATACGCTAAATGGGAAGGGCAGTTAAAAGGTGTCGATTCTCGTATTCTTATTGCGCAGGTTCCTGGTGGTATGTTGACTAATATGGAAGGTCAACTAAAAGAACAAGGAGCGGCCGATCGCCTTGATGAGGTTCTTGAAGAGATCCCTCGTGTGCGAAAAGATTTAGGTTTCATTCCCCTTGTGACTCCAACATCTCAAATCGTGGGAACACAAGCGGTGATCAACGTCCTTACTGGCGAGCGCTATAAGAGCATCACGAAAGAAACTGCAGGGGTATTAAAAGGTGAATACGGTGCAACGCCTGCGCCAGTGAATGCTGAGTTGCAAGCCAAGGTGTTGGGTAATCTTACGCCGATCACTTGCCGTCCAGCCGATTTGTTGGATGCAGAAATGGCCGTGTTGACCACTGAATTGCTTGAAAAGGCAAAAGCAGAGGGAATTTCATTAGCTACAGATACGGTGGATGATGTTCTGACTTACGCATTGTTCCCACAAGTCGGTTTGAAGTTCTTGAAAAATCGTCACAATCCGGATGCATTTGAGCCTGCGCCAACCTTGGAGTCAGCCAAACCTACACCTGCCACTGTTGTGACAAAAGGTGGTATTGAAACCTACAGTGTTAAAGTGGATGGGCAAATTTACACGGTTGAAGTGGGGCCACAAGGCCAGCTTAGCTCGATTTCTGCCAGCCAGTCTCAAGCAACACAGCCATCAAGCGTGCCGGCAAGTAACAATGCAGAAGCGGTTCCTTCACCACTCGCTGGCAACATTTTTAAAGTGAATGTTCAAGCCGGTTCTGAGGTGTTAGAAGGGGATGTGTTAGTGATTCTGGAAGCGATGAAGATGGAAACTGAGATCCGTGCGGCACGTGGCGGTATTGTTCAAGATCTTCATGTCAAAGAGGGTGATGCTGTGACTGTTGGTGCACCATTGCTGAGCTTAGCGTAAGGGAGAACCATGGACGGATTATTGACCTTATGGTCTGAAACAGGGATCGCTAATTTTCAGCTAGGCCAAATCTGCATGATTTTGGTCGGTTGTTTACTGCTGTTTTTGGCTATTCGCAAAGGCTTTGAGCCACTGCTGTTATTGCCGATCGGCTTTGGTGCGATTTTAGCGAATATTCCGAATGCGGGTTTTACCGAACCCGGCGGTCTGCTTTATTACGTTTATCATGTTGGTATTGAGACGGGCGTTTTTCCACTGCTGATCTTTATGGGTGTGGGCGCGATGACCGATTTCGGGGCATTGATTGCAAACCCTAAAACGTTATGGCTAGGTGCGGCCGCTCAGTTTGGTATTTTCGCCACCCTGTTTGGTGCGATATTACTCAACTATGTGCCGGGTATGGAATTTACCATGGCCGATGCTGCGTCCATCGCCATCATTGGTGGAGCCGATGGCCCAACCGCTATTTTCCTTGCCAGTAAATTATCGCCGGATTTATTAGGTGCAATCGCTGTGGCGGCTTATAGCTATATGGCATTAGTTCCTATCATTCAGCCACCGATTATGAAGGCACTTACAACACCTGAAGAGCGAAAAATCAAAATGGCTCAGCTACGCCACGTTGGGAAGACAGAAAAAATACTGTTTCCTCTGGCGGTGCTATTGATGACGATTCTATTTTTACCGTCAGCAACGCCATTAGTGGGTATGTTCTGTCTAGGTAATTTAATGCGTGAATCGGGTGTGGTTGAGCGTTTATCCAAGACTGCGCAAAATGAACTGATCAACATCGTTACTATCTTCTTAGGCTTAGGCGTTGGTTCTAAACTGCAGGCTGATAAGTTTTTGAATTTGGAAACATTAGGTATTTTGGCGCTCGGTGCTATTGCTTTCAGTATTGGTACGGCTGGTGGTGTGTTGATGGCGAAAGTGCTTAATAAATTCTCGAAAGAGGATATTAACCCTCTCATTGGCGCTGCTGGTGTGTCTGCGGTACCGATGGCTGCGCGAGTAGTGAACAAAGTGGGGCTTGAAGCTAATCCACAGAACTTCTTATTGATGCACGCCATGGGGCCAAATGTAGCAGGTGTGCTGGGCTCTGCTGTTGCAGCAGGTGTTTTGCTTGCTCTTGTTGGCTAAGCCTAGACGAGCCGATGGTTATTTTGCGAGCTAAAGATTAACTAGAAGCAATAAAATGGTATATATTCAAAGGGATGCTGAGGCATCCCTTTTTTTTATCAATAGGGAAGTTTGACATGGATAATAAACAGATCGCAATGACTGAGTTTGGTGGACCAGAGGTGCTCGTTATTCAAACCAGTGACGTTCCTCAACCTAAGGCTGGCGAAGTGTTAGTGAAAGTGGCTTTTGCTGGTGTAAACCCTATTGATGTAAAAACTCGGGCGGGTCTGGGGTGGGCTGCAGCGCAAAACAAAGATAAACTGCCATGGGTGCCAGGTTACGATATTTCTGGACAAGTTGTTGAGGTGGGGGAAGATAATCGCCGTTTTCAAATTGGAGATAATGTGGCGGGCTTTGTTGGGTTTCCGTTGCGTGGTGGCGGTTACAGCCAATACCTGTGTGTGGCAGAAAGCGAACTCAGCCTTGTTCCTGATGCTGTGACCTTAGAAGCAGCAGCAGTGCTTCCACTGGCAGGGCAAACGGCGGCGCAAGCCCTAAATAAAGCGCAAGTGAAAGAGGGGGATCGCGTATTGATCCTCGCGGGCGCTGGTGGTGTTGGGCACTTAGCGGTACAAATTGCTTTAGCAGCAAAAGCCGAAGTGTATACCACGTGCAGCGAACAAAATTTGGATTATTTAGCGACTCTTGGTGCTCATGCGATTAATTACAATTTTGCTCCTGCTTCACAGCGTTTAGAAGAAGTGGATGTGCTGATTGATTTAGTCGGGGGTGAGGCGGCTCTCGACGCTTTGAAATGCTTGAAAGATCATGCGCGTGTCGTTACTGTTCCGACTCTAAGTGCTGAGCTTATTTGTGAAAAAGCAAAATTACTTGGTTTTGAAGCTACAGGCATGTTAGTTGATCCTAATCCTGAACAGCTTGATACCATGCTTTATATGGTTAGCGTTGGCTTATTGAAAACGGAAATTCAAGCTGTTTATCCAATGGCGGAAGTGGCTGCGGCTCATCAACAGATTGAAACAGGCCATACTCGAGGCAAAGTTCTTCTTGATATGAAATGTTAGACATTTTTAGCACCTATTTGGAACCGCTCTCGTATTGGTTTGCTGGCTCTGCTCTGTGGGTGCTTTTTTTTAGTGGTTTTCTCAGTGCTACCTTATTACCGGGAAGCTCAGAAGCGAGTTTATTCGCCACATTAAGCCTGAATCAATTTCCCGTATTTTGGGTTATCGCCGTTGCAAGCGCTGGTAATACCCTCGGCGGTCTGACTAACTATTGGCTCGGTATCTGGTTGCCGAATCGAACTGAAAGCGAAAAGCACGGTCATAAAGCGTTAGCTTGGCTCAATAAATATGGTTATTGGGCTCTCTTATTTAGTTGGCTACCTGTGGTGGGTGATGTGCTTTGTTTGGCCGCAGGTTGGCTACGCATGAAATTTTTACCTACTTTTGTCATTATTTTGATCGGCAAAGCACTGCGTTACATCATGCTTGCCGCTGTATTCTATGGTTTTTTCTAAGGAGCTGTTATGAGAAAAATTTGGCTAGGTGCCCTTTCTCTTATTGCCATTTATGGCTGTTCATCAACGGTCGCACCTATCGCTTTTTTTTCATCATTACCGAAAGGGGTTACGCTGATTGAGCAAGTGGATGCTCAACCAGAAAAAGTGATGATCCCTTATGCAAAATATCAGCTCGATAATGGTCTTACTGTCGTGCTCTCACCGGATCACTCAGATCCTTTAGTGCATGTCGATGTCACTTATCATGTGGGTTCGGCACGTGAAGAGGTTGGAAAATCAGGGTTTGCTCATTTCTTTGAACACATGATGTTTCAAGGAACGGAGCACGTTGGCGATCAAGAACATTTTCGTTTGATCACCGAAGCGGGAGGAACCATGAATGGGAGTACCAACCGTGACCGTACTAATTATTACCAAACCGTGCCTTCAAATCAGCTAGAAAAAGTGTTGTGGCTCGAATCTGATCGGATGGGATTTTTACTCAACGCGGTTTCTCAACGTAAATTTGAGATCCAACGTGACACAGTAAAAAACGAACGCGCACAAAACTACGACAACCGCCCCTATGGCTTGATGTGGGAAAAAATGGCGGAGGCGATGTATGCCGAAGGACACCCTTATTCATGGCAAACCATTGGTTATGTAGAAGATCTTGACCGAGTGGACGTCAACGATCTTAAAGCGTTTTTCTTACGTTGGTATGGGCCGAATAATGCGGTGCTGACCATTGGTGGCGATATTGATGTTCAGCAAACACTTGAATGGGTTAATCAATATTTTGGCACCATACCGGCAGGCCCAGCCGTTGATAACGCACCTAAACAGCCGGCCCAGTTGGCGCAAGATCGTTTCATTACCTTGGAAGATCGCATTCAGCAACCCATGGTTGTGGTGGGCTGGCCGACAGAATATCGCGGTGCTCAAAGTCAAGCATCGCTAGATGCGCTTGCCAAAGTGCTAGGCAGCGGTACCAATAGTTATCTCTACCAAGCGTTGGTCAAAACTCAAAAAGCCGTCAATGCGGGTGCATTCCAAGATTGCGCCGAATTGGCTTGTACCTTCTATGTTTATGCCATGGCACCTTCTGGTGAAAAGGCTCAGCTTGCTCCTTTGTATCGAGAGTTAATGCAAACACTCAGTCAGTTTGAACAACAAGGGGTAGATCAGAGTCGACTAGATCAAATTACCGGTATGGCAGAAGCGAATGCGGTTTTTGCGCTGCAAAGCGTATCTGGAAAAGTGACGCAGCTTGCGTCCAACGAAACGTTTTATGGGCAGCCTGATCGCCTAGAGCAACAATTAGCTCAGATTCATGCGGTCACCCCAGAGTCAATTCAACAGGCTTATCAGCGCTTCATTGCTCATCAACATAAGGTTACCTTAAGTGTTGTGCCTAAACATAAAGCCGATCTTGCCGTTCAAAAAGCTAATTTCGTACCACCTAAAAGAGTGCTGCCCGAGCATCAAACGATAACCGAAGATCAATTGGCTTACCGCCAGGTTGAAGATCAATTTGATCGCTCAATCATGCCTTCTGTGGCAAAAGGTGTGAAAGCACAAATGCCGACACTGTATGAACTCTATTTTGATAACGGTATTGAGTTATTAGCCACACAAACCAGCGAAACGCCGACCGTGCTAATTAATATCAATTTACCAGCAGGAGAGCGACATGCCGCGCGTGGCAAAGAAGGGTTAGCTAATTTAACCGCAGCGTTACTTGAAGAAGGTTCAACTCGACGCTCAGTGGAAGCCATTCAAGCTCAACTCGACACGTTAGGTTCGACTATCAGTGTTACTGCCAATGAGTATTCGACCAGTATTATGGTCTCTAGTTTGAAGAAGAATGTTGCAGCAACATTGGATGTGGTTGAAGAAGTTTTATTTCATCCTGCTTTCAAAGAGAGTGATTTTACACGGCTGAAGCAGCAGATGCTGGAAGGGTTGGTTTATCAGCATCAAACACCGGGATGGCTTGCTTCACAAGCTACTCGTCAAATACTGTTTGGCAACTCTATTTTTGCGCGTTCAAGTGAAGGTACTGAGCAATCACTAACCGATTTAACATTAGAAGATGTAAAACGCTTTTATGCGAAACATTACACGCCACATGGTACGCAAATCGTTGTCGTTGGCGATATTTCCAAAAAAGAGGTCGCTAAACAGTTAACCTTTTTAGGGCAGTGGCGCGGTGAAGCTTCTCCTTTGTTACGTCCCCAAGTAGTGAACCCACTGACAGAGCGGAAGATATATCTGGTTGATAAGCCTGATGCGCCGCAGAGCATCGTCCGTTTTGTGCGAAAAGGGTTGCCTTTCGATGCCACTGGCGAGCTTTTTCTCAGCCAACTGGCTAACTTCAATTTAGCGGGCAACTTTAACAGCCGCATTAATCAGAATTTGCGTGAAGATAAAGGCTACACCTATGGCGCTGGGAGTTATTTCGCGAGCAATCGAGAAGTGGGCGCTATTGTTTTCAATGCTCAAGTGCGTGCTGATGCCACTGTAGCTTCAATCGTTGAAATAGAAAAAGAGATGGCAACATTCAGTCAAAGTGGCTTAACCGACCAAGAGCTAAAATTTATGCGCCTTGCTGTCGGCCAACAAGATGCACTGACGTATGAAACACCATCACAAAAAGCGCAGTTGCTTAGTAATATTTTGACCTATAGTTTGGATGAAGATTACCTACAGCAACGAAATGAACTGGTAGAAAACGTAAAAAAATCAACGCTCAATAAACTCGCCGCTAAATGGTTTGCACCACAAGAGTATCAAATTATCGTGGTGGGTGATGCGAAAACGTTGAAGCCACAACTTGAAAAATTAGATATTCCCGTAGAAGAGCTTGAAATCATCCGCTAGAGTACACATTTATAGGGGGCAGATTGTTTGCCTCCATTCTACTCTCTTGCTGAGTTAGAGCCGCTTTCATCCGGATCATTCACCTATAAGCGAATCATTATTTTGACTAATTTTGCCGCCCGACTTGAACAAGTCACTAAAAAATCAGAAGTGTTTAAGCAGTTTGGCCGAGGCGTTGAGCGTGAAACGTTACGCTATACCCCAGAAGGCTCGTTAGCTCTGACTCCTCATCCAGAAGCACTCGGCAGCGCATTAACCAACCGTTGGATCACCACTGATTTTGCGGAGTCATTGCTTGAATTTATTACACCAGTCTCTCATGACGTGCCGACTTTACTCTCACAACTGGCGGATATTCACCATTTTGCTCAAACCAAATTGGGTGACGAAAAGATGTGGCCGCTTTCTATGCCTTGTTATGTTGGCAGCGAAGATGATATCGAACTGGCGCAATATGGTTCATCGAATACGGGTAAAATGAAAACCCTTTATCGAGAAGGCTTAAAGCGTCGTTACGGCAGCTTAATGCAGATCATTTCTGGCGTGCATTTCAATTTTTCATTTCCAGAATCATTTTGGGATGCCTTGCATGGCGAGCAAACTAAATCCCAGCGTACTGAGACAAAATCGGAAGCCTATTTTGGTGTGATTCGTAATTACTACCGTTTTGGCTGGCTTATTCCCTATTTC
The DNA here is from genome assembly GCF_002241085.1 of Vibrio sp. V03_P4A6T147. Classification (NCBI taxonomy): domain Bacteria; kingdom Pseudomonadati; phylum Pseudomonadota; class Gammaproteobacteria; order Vibrionales; family Vibrionaceae; genus Vibrio; species Vibrio sp. V03_P4A6T147. The sequence continues at coordinate 7,939 of NZ_NDIO01000081.1, read as the reverse complement.
TTTGGCGCATCACCTGCGTTATGTTCATCGTTTGTGCGCGGACGTGAAAGCCATCTGCCATTTGAAAATATTGGTAAAACGCTTTATTTGCCTCATGCTACCTCGTTGCGCCTCAGTGATTTAGGTTATACCAATAGCGCGCAAAGTGGCTTGCAAATTGGTTTTAATAGCTTGGATCAATATCTAGAAGGGTTGAATCAGGCGATCCGCACTCCATCAAAAGAGTTTGCAGAACTAGGCGTGTATGTCGATGGTGAACATCGTCAGCTCAACAGCAATGTTTTGCAGATAGAAAACGAACTCTATGCACCGATCCGTCCTAAACGTGTGGCAAAAAATGACGAAAAGCCGTCACAAGCGTTAGAGAGAGGCGGAGTCGAATACATCGAAGTGCGTTCGTTAGACGTAAACCCGTTTAGCCCGATTGGTATTACTGAAGATCAAGTGCGTTTTCTCGATCTGTTCCTCACTTGGACAGCTCTTTCCGATTCAGATCCGATGGACAATTGTGAGCTGGCATGTTGGCGAGATAACTGGAACAAAGTGATTTTAGAAGGTCGTAAACCGGGTTTAGAGTTACAAATTGGCTGTCGCGGTGAGAAACTGACGCTGCAGGCGTGGGCGCATAATGTATTCCATGACTTACGCAAAATAGCGCAAGTCATGGATAGCGCTTGTGGTGGCAACGCATACCAATCCGTATGCGAGAAACTAAGCTCGTGGATTGATAATCCAGAATTAACCTTTTCCGCCCAACTACTTGAACAGACTAAACAGTTTGGCGGGCTCGGTAAGGTGGGTTGTGCATTAGGAGCCGAATACCGACAAGCCAACCTGGCACATTACTATCAAACTTATTCTGAGTCTGTGATGGAAGAGGAAGTGCTGCGTTCTCGAGCCGCTCAGCAACAGATAGAACAACACGATACTCAAAGTTTTGAAGAATTTCTTGAAAGCTATTTTTCGTACCTAAAATGATCTCTCGATCATAATCTAACATTGATAGGCAGAGTATCGCTCTTTGCCAAATAAGGAGAAAGCAATGCCATTACTCGACAGTTTTACTGTAGATCACACTCGTATGCATGCGCCTGCGGTACGTGTGGCAAAAAATATGCAGACGCCTAAAGGGGATACAATCACCGTATTTGATCTCCGTTTTACTGCTCCAAACAAAGATATTCTTTCAGAAAAAGGGATCCACACTTTAGAGCATTTATACGCTGGTTTTATGCGTGCGCACCTAAATGGTCATGATGTAGAAATCATCGACATCTCACCTATGGGCTGCCGTACAGGTTTTTACATGAGTTTGATTGGTGCGCCAACAGAAGCGCAAGTGGCGCAAGCGTGGTTAGCGGCGATGCATGATGTGCTAAAAGTAGAGAGCCAAGATCAGATCCCTGAACTAAACGAATACCAATGTGGTACAGCCTCAATGCACTCGTTAACAGAAGCTAAAGAGATTGCTCAAGCGATTATCACAGCAGGTATTGCGGTGAATAAAAATGATGAGCTTGCTTTACCTGAGGCGATGCTCAAAGAGCTGAAAGTGGATTAAAGATCGCGAGATCTGGCCCTTTAAAAACAAAAAGCTTGGCAGTGACCAAGCTTTTTTTCTTTCTTTTATGCAGTGACTGGCGATTAATGCTTTTTGGTTTTGCGTGGAAAGACTTTAACCTGCTTAATGCGGTTTTCTTCTACATCCACAATCTCCATCGCATGGCCAGAAACTTTGACACTTAAATGGCTACTTGGAATATCTTCAAGGTGCTCCAAAAGTAAACCGTTTAAGGTTCTTGGGCCCGTCGTTGGCAGTTTCCACTTCAGCCCTTTGTTAATGTCACGGATATTTGCGCTGCCATCAATCAAGAAGCTGCCATCACTTTGTGGTGTAATTTCATCGGCTAAGCTTGGTGCCATTGAGGTGGTGAATTCCCCCACAATCTCTTCGAGGATATCTTCAACAGTGATCAAGCCATTGATATCACCGTATTCATCAACGATCAGGCCAATACGTTCTTTGTTGCGTTGGAATTTAAGTAATTGTACGTTGAGCGGTGTGCCTTCCGGGATGAAGTAGACTTCATCAGCGGCACGTAAAATCATCTCTTTATTGAACTCTTTTTTTTCCAACATCAAACGAGAAGCATCACGAAGGCGCAATATGCCCACCGCTTCATCAATTTTGTCTCGGTAAAGCACCACGCGTCCGTGTGGTGAGTGAGTTAACTGACGCACGATAGATTTCCAATCATCGTTAATATTGATGCCAGTAATTTCGTTACGTGGGATCATGATGTCGTTCACCGTAACATGTTCGAGATCGAGAATGGAAAGCAGCATATCTTGGTGGCGACGAGGAATAAGGCCACCCGCTTCGTTGACGACGGTTCTCAACTCTTCAGAGCTTAGATGATCCTCCGCCCCATGCTTGGCCTTAAGGCCTAGTAAGCGGATAAAACCATTGGTGATGAAGTTAATGAACATCACCAATGGTGACAATATCTTCATTAAGAAGGTCAGTAAGATGCTGCTGGCGTAAGAGACGCGTTCAGGGTAAAGCGCTGCTAATGTTTTTGGCGTCACTTCAGCAAAAACCAGAACGACCAACGTCAGCGCACCAGTGGCAATGGCCACTCCTAGATCCCCATAAAGGCGCATACCAATAATAGTGGCAATTGCAGAAGCTAAAATATTGACTAGGTTGTTGCCAATGAGGATCAAACCAATGAGGCGATCTGGACGATCAAGCAGTTTTTCAACACGCTTTGCACCTTTGTGGCCAGTATTGGCCAAGTGCTTTAAGCGGTAGCGGTTCAAAGACATCATGCCGGTTTCTGAACCTGAAAAATAAGCCGAAATTACGATGAGACCCGCGAGTAGTGCAAACAATATACCCGTTGAAATGTCGTCCAAAACGTGGTGTTTCCTTATAAATAGTGTGATTAAGTAATGATCTAATTAAATGAATGTGTCAATACGCTATCAAACGTGTTGAGTTAGCTCAAAATGATTTCTTTTACAAAACGGCTACCAAAGTAGGCCAGTGTGAGTAAGGTTGCACCAGCGGCAGCAAACCAAGTCACTTTTCTACCGCGCCAACCTTTTCGGTAATGTCCCCACAACAATACAGAATAGACAACCCAAGCAATGAAAGACAAAATGCCTTTATGCGCTTTGCCTTGAGCAAACATATCACCGACAAAATCAAAACCAGTAATCAAGGTACCAGTAAGTAATACGTTACCTATCAAGATGATTTTAAACAGTTGCCTTTCTACCATCAGTAGTGGTGGCAAATTGGGGTTGATGGTTAGCATCTTCTTTTTCTTTAGCTTGTAGTCCAGCCAAGCCAATTGCAAAGCGTAGAGTGCGCCAATCGAAAGGGTTGAATACGAAAATAGTGCTAGAGAAATATGCAACAACAGTGGCGGATTGTTTTCTAAGTGAGTCATGAACATGCTGGGAAGAAATGAGGCGGCGCTGACGTTGATCGCGGCGAAGCTATACACCACCGGCAACAGAAACCACAATCGCGTTTTTAACATCGCAATGCTCATCACCAGTGAGATGATAAAGCTTATCAATGATGCCACATTGAGCATACTGAGGTTTTGCCCATTAGCGTTGAAGATTAAATCACTCAGTAACCACGCATGAAAAGCCAGCGCCAGTGCTGAACTGAACAATACTGTCTGCGCACGAATCCCAGTTTGATTAACTAAGCCTGGAATAATGGTCGCTATGGATAAAAAATACAAAATAGTGGCGACTATTGCGATTAAGTTTTCCATACTTCTTACAAAATGGTGGCTGAATTGGCGAATTATACCTTGCATCACGATAATGAGCTACGTTGGATACCGATTGATTTGACATATACCCACCTTAGTTGAGGTCATGGTGCAAATAATTAACAGGGTGAAGGCTTTTATTCGATAAATCGCAGAGATAACTCTTTTTGCCCCTGTTTTGGGGACCCAATGTTGCGTTTACGGGTTTAAGTCGCTTATCGCGAAGCGTCAATGGGTATGACTATTAGATTGGCTAAGGTATACTGACCCCAATTAATCGCCGAACTAGCGAAGAGACAACGATGTTTGAAAATTTAACGGATCGACTATCCAAGACGCTGAAAAATATCAGCGGCAAAGGCCGTCTCACCGAAGACAATATTAAAGAAACCCTACGCGAAGTGCGCATGGCGCTGCTTGAAGCGGACGTTGCACTGCCTGTAGTGCGTGATTTTGTCGCGCGCGTTAAAGAGGGCGCAGTGGGTGTTGAGGTGTCTAAATCGCTGACACCGGGACAAGAGTTCATCAAGATTGTTCAAGCGCAGCTTGAAGCGGTAATGGGCGAATCCAACGAAGCGCTTAACCTTGCAGCCCAGCCGCCAGCAGTGATTTTAATGGCGGGTTTACAAGGAGCGGGTAAAACCACCAGTGTTGGTAAGCTTGCTAAACTGCTTAAAGAACGCGATAAAAAGAAAGTACTGGTGGTTTCGGCTGACGTTTATCGCCCAGCGGCCATAAAACAGCTTGAAACGCTAGCTAACGATCTGGACGTTGAATTTTTCCCTTCTTCAGCCGACCAAAAACCGATTGATATCGCCAATGCGGCTATTGACCATGCGAAGAAGAAATTCTTCGATGTGCTGATTGTCGACACTGCAGGCCGTCTTGCTATTGATGAACTGATGATGGCAGAGATCCAAGATCTGCATGCGGCGATTAATCCGATTGAAACATTGTTCGTTGTGGATGCCATGACGGGGCAAGATGCCGCGAACACCGCAAAAGCCTTTGGTGATGCGCTGCCGTTAACAGGGGTTATCTTAACCAAAGTTGATGGTGATGCTCGAGGTGGTGCCGCACTTTCCGTTCGTCATATCACCGGTAAACCGATTAAATTCTTAGGGGTCGGTGAAAAAACTGACGCGCTCGAGCCTTTCCATCCTGATCGTATTGCATCACGCATATTGGGAATGGGCGATGTTCTCTCATTAATTGAAGATCTACAACGTAATGTTGATCACGAGCAAGCAGAACGCCTAGCTAAAAAATTCAAGGAAAAAAAAGGATTTGATTTAGAAGATTTCCGCGAACAGCTCGGGCAAATGCAGAATATGGGCGGTATGATGGGCATGCTCGATAAACTGCCTGGCATGGCAAACCTACCAGCGAACGTGAAAGATAAGGTCGATGATAAGATGTTCAAGCAGATGGAAGCGATCATCTGTTCTATGACCATGCACGAGCGCCAGCACCCAGACATGATAAAAGGTTCACGTAAAAAACGTATCGCGACGGGTTCTGGTACCCAAGTACAAGATGTTAACCGCTTACTGAAACAGTTCACCCAAATGCAGAAAATGATGAAAAAAATGCAGAAAGGTGGCATGAAAGGCATGATGCGTAATATGCAAGGCATGATGGGCGGAATGGGTGGCATGGGCGGCGGCGGTTTCTTTGGTCGTTAACCTAACTCATTGCGATGCTTAAAATTTACTAAAGCGTGATGCTCATCACTGCAAAAGCATAATGCTTCTGCTGGTGAAAAAATAGCTAAACCCCTTGCAAAGCCTCGGAATAAGAGTAAAATTCCGAGGCTTTATTTTGGCACGAGACCCCAGACTGTTTTTCGTAAATGGTTTTTGGGGTTAATTTTATTATTGAGAAAGCAAAGAGGACGACATGGTAACCATTCGTTTGGCACGTCACGGCGCTAAAAAGCGTCCATTTTATCAAATCGTAGTTGCGGATAGCCGTAACGCAGTAACTGGCCGTTTCATCGAGAAAGTAGGTTTCTTTAATCCTACGGCTACTGGCCAAGAAGAAGGCCTACGTGTTGATCTAGATCGCGTTAACCATTGGGTTGGTCAAGGCGCATCTCTATCTGATCGCGTAGCTAAGCTAGTAAAAGACGCTCAAAAAGCGGCTTAATTCTTACTTTTATAGAAGAACATTAGCTTATGTCGATGAAAGGTAAAGAAACAATGAGCAAAGAAAACGAAAAGATTGTTATGGGCAAGTTTGGTGCTACCTATGGCATTCGTGGCTGGCTCAAAGTTTTTTCCTACACAGACGAAGCTGAAAGTATTTTTGATTACAGCCCTTGGTTTATTAACCAAAAAGGCCAGTGGATCGAGTACAAAGTAGAGAGTTGGAAGCGCCATGGTAAGAGTATGGTGGTAAAACTTGAAGGTTTAGATGTTCGAGAAGACGCACATCTACTCACCAACTTTGAAATTGCTATTGATCCCGCATCATTACCAGAATTGTCAGCAGATGAATTCTACTGGCGTGAATTGTTCGGTATGCAAGTTATTACCACTAAGGGGTATAACCTTGGTGAGGTCACTGACCTATTAGAAACTGGCTCCAACGATGTTCTGGTTGTGAAAGCGAATTTGAAAGATGCTTTTGGCCAAAAGGAACGGTTGGTACCGTACCTTGAAGAGCAAGTGATCAAGAATGTTGATCGCGAAGCTCGACGGATCGAAGTTGACTGGGATCCGGCATTCTAACTCTAAAATTTCAGAGCGAGAGAACACATGTGGGTTGGCGTTATAAGCCTATTTCCTGAAATGTTCCGTTCTGTTACTGATTTTGGAGTAACAGGTCAAGCGGTTAAAAAAGGTTTGCTGTCTATTGAAGCTTGGAATCCTCGAGATTTCACTCATGACAAACATCGCACCGTCGATGACAGACCTTACGGTGGTGGTCCTGGAATGCTCATGATGGTTCAGCCTTTGCGCGATGCCATTCATGCAGCAAAACAAGCCGCACCGGGAAAGACGAAAGTCATTTACCTTTCTCCTCAAGGTCGAAAACTCGACCAAAAAGGAGTCGAAGAGCTGGCGACGAATGAGAACCTAGTTCTTATTTGCGGACGCTATGAAGGGGTAGATGAGCGTATCATCCAATCAGAAGTTGACGAAGAATGGTCGATTGGTGATTTTGTGATGACAGGCGGCGAACTGCCAGCCATGACGTTGATTGATTCTGTCTCTCGGTTTGTTCCGGGAGTATTAGGAGATTTCGCTTCAGCAGAAGAGGATTCTTTTGCAAATGGCTTGCTAGATTGCCCGCACTATACGCGTCCTGAAGTGTTAGATGGAAAAGAAGTACCTGCGGTACTGAAATCCGGTAATCACGAGGATATTCGTCGCTGGCGGCTGAAACAGTCGTTGGGCCGAACTTGGCATAGAAGGCCAGAGCTCCTGGAAAACCTAGCTCTGACTGACGAACAGGAACTATTACTGGTTGAGTTCATTAAAGAAACTCAAATACATCAGTAACCTATTTAATTTAGTATCAGTTTATTCTAGGAATTTTTAAAATGAGTAACATCATCAAGGCTCTTGAAGAAGAGCAAATGAAACAAGGCCTACCTAAATTCGCACCAGGTGACACTGTTGTTGTTCAAGTTAAGGTAAAAGAAGGTGATCGTGAGCGTCTACAGGCTTTTGAAGGCGTTGTAATCGCAATCCGTAACCGTGGCCTACACTCTGCATTCACTGTTCGTAAGATCTCTAACGGTGAAGGTGTTGAGCGTACGTTCCAAACTCACTCTCCAGTGGTTGATAGCATTGAAGTTAAACGCCGCGGTGCAGTACGTCGTGCCAAACTGTACTACCTACGTGAGCGTTCTGGTAAGTCAGCTCGTATCAAAGAGAAACTTGCTAAGAAGTAATGCTATAAACTAGCGTTCTCATAGTAATAAACAGGGGTCGAGTAATCGACCCCTGTTTTTATTGTCATCCCTAAACCACCGCCTTGGGCGGTGGTGATTGAACCTTGGGGCTATTGCCCGAAGGAGTGCCCATGCTAGAAGTAAACCTCTTATTCACCACAAGTAAGAGGAAACTAAAAACATGGGCGATTATAGAAGTTCATCACATGTATATTGGCGTTGCAAATACCATATAGTTTGG
>NZ_NDIO01000012.1:0-2396 GCF_002241085.1 Vibrio sp. V03_P4A6T147 | reverse complement strand
CCTCAATAAAGGATCCGTTAAGATCCTCGCCCCTTTTTGCAACGAGCTCATCGATAATGGACTACCAAGTACTGGCAGACAAAATTAAAATCTGGGCACGTGAACTTGGCTTCGAAAAGGTCGGGATCTGCGATATCGATCTCAGTGAGCACGAAGAGCCTTTGCAGAAATGGTTGGATGCTGGATTTCACGGTGAAATGGACTGGATGGCGCGCCATGGCATGATGCGAGCTAGGCCACATGAACTCCTTCCCGGCACCGTCCGTGTGATCAGTGCACGCATGAATTACTTACCCCCAGATGCTCGGTTTGCCAGTGATTTGAATAATCCCAATTACGCTTATATCAGCCGCTACGCTCTGGGGCGTGACTACCATAAACTGGTACGCAACCAGCTAAAAAAACTCGGCGAAAAGATTGAACAAGAAGTGGGGGCACTCGGTTATCGCCCTTTTGTGGACTCCGCCCCAATACTAGAGCGGCCTTTAGCACAAAAAGCTGGACTTGGTTGGACTGGCAAGCATTCGCTTATCCTTGATAAAGAGAGTGGTTCTTGGTTTTTTCTTGGTGAACTACTGATTGATTTGCCGCTGCCAGTCGATACACCAAGCAGTAATCAATGTGGCAAATGCACTGCCTGCATCACCTCATGCCCTACACAAGCCATCGTGGAAGACGGTGTTGTTGATGCTCGCCGATGCATCTCTTACCTCACCATAGAATATGATGGCGTAATTGCTGAAGAGTTTCGCAAGGCAATGGGTAACCGCATTTACGGCTGTGATGATTGCCAGTTGGTCTGCCCTTGGAATCGCTTTTCCGACCTCACTCAACAAAGTGATTTTCATCGCCGTCAAGCACTGGATGAACCAGACTTAGTTGAACTGTTTGCTTGGGATGAGGCCACCTTCTTACGTTATATGGAAGGTTCGGCTATTCGCCGAATTGGCCACCAGCAATGGTTGCGTAATCTTTCCATCGCTTTAGGAAACGCGCCACATTCACAACGCATTATCGCAGCGCTAAACACAAGGTTAGGCTTGTCTGATTTATTAGACGAACATATACATTGGGCGCTAGTAGAACAAAAACGAAAATCATCGGAGCCAGCGAGTGCATGCTCTAGCAATAAGAAGCAGCAGCGCTTAATTCGAATTGTCGAGAAAGGGTTACCGCGTGATGCGTAAAAAATGAGGTAATTGCATAACTAATGAACACAGACTTTGATATGTATCTCAAAATACCAATTTGTGGACAAAATTTTAAACACGACACTGTTTTCTATAATTAAGAAAAGTTAGCCACATCAGCAATTAATGACAAGGATCAAAGATCTTGATATTAATGATCATACAGTTAGTTGACCTAATGGTGACAAAATAACAAAAATCAATTTAAAAACAATTAGTTACACAGAAAGGCAGCAAGATTAGAGAACAGGGCCGCATTAAAAGATCTTTCACTGACACTTACCAGCACTTCACTAAAAACACGTTATACACCAACTTATCCACAATTAATTTTTGTGGATAACTCTGTTAATGAATACGAATAAATAGCGACGAAAAGCCAGATTCTACAGAGACTAACCTGTGTATTGAAATTCAGCACGTAAGTTATCAAGACGGCAATAAATCCGCTTAGAACTGCAGATTATTTTTATTTTAGGGAGTTATGCTTCACAGCATTAAAGAAAGAGCATAAACCAAATACTGGTTTGAGTTCAGAGAATACTCTGAAAGAAGCTGGAACGACACATAACCGTTACCTCAACCTTGGCAAGGTTGCGCTCTACCAACTGAGCTAGTGTCGCAATGATTAATCGCATTCACGCTTAATCTGAATTTGGTTGCGGGGGCCGGATTTGAACCGACGACCTTCGGGTTATGAGCCCGACGAGCTACCAAGCTGCTCCACCCCGCGTCCGTATTGTGTCACCGTTAAGTACGATGAAAACTTACACTCTCTAACAAGAGAATTTGGAGCGACACACGAGGTTCACTTTCTTTAAACAAAGAGGCGTGACCTCAACCTTAACTAGGTTGTGCGGCGCTATTCTTTTCTTCGAAAAGAATCTGGAGCGACACACGAGGTTCACTTTCTTTAAATAAAAAGGCGTGACCTCAACCTTAGCTAGGTTGCGTGGCGCTATTCTTTTCTTCGAAAAGAATTTGGAGCGACACACGAGGTTCGAACTCGTGACCTCAACCTTGGCAAGGTTGCGCTCTACCAACTGAGCTAGTGTCGCAATGATTAATCGTATTTACGCTTAATCTAAATTTGGTTGCGGGGGCTGGATTTGAACCAACGACCTTCGGGTTATGAGCCCGACGAGCTACCAAGCTGCTCCACCCCGCGTCCGTATTGTGTCACCGTTAAGTACGGTGAAAACTTAA
>NZ_NDIO01000221.1:0-2405 GCF_002241085.1 Vibrio sp. V03_P4A6T147 | reverse complement strand
TTTGATCCGCGAGACACTCAAGAGCCAATTTGCGATCTTTTTCGTACTGTTTCTCGTGTTTCTTAGCCAACGATTTATTCGCGTTTTGGCTGAAGCTTCCGATGGTGACATTCCAGCACGAATGATCTTATCTATTGTGAGTTTAAATATGCCCGCAATGGGGTTATTAATGCTGCCTTTGAGTTTGTATATCGGCATCTTACTGACTTTTGGGCGTTTGTACGCAGAAAGCGAAATTACGGTGATGAATGCCACTGGCATCGGCAATAAATTTTTGATCCGTGCTGCACTCTATTTGGCTTTGATCACTTCAGGTGCTGCAGCATTTAATGCATTCTGGTTGGCACCTTGGAGCCAAGACAAAGAAGCACAATTAATGGAGCAGCTTGCAGCAGAAAATAGCGTTGATTTGCTACAGAAAGGACAATTTCAACGCACACCGGATGGTTCCTCGGTGGTTTTCATCGAAAATATTGAAAACAAAAAACTGCATAATGTGTTTGTTGCGCAGCTTGCACCAAAGGATTCGATACTCCCGAGTGTGATGTTCTCTAATTCTGGTGATGTTAAAGAGCTCAGTGATGGCCGTCAGATGATCACCATGTATGACGGGATTCGCTATGAAGGCGTGCCAACACGCGTTGATTATATGATCACAAAATTTGACGAATACGAAGGTTTAATTGGCCAGCGTGAAGTTAAACCCAAAGGACGCGATTGGGAGGCGTTACCGACATCCAATCTGCTTTCCAACCCGGATCGAAGAGCGAAAGCTGAGTTGCAATGGCGAATTTCTCTGGTGATTTGTATTCCGTTACTCACCATGCTGGTGGTCCCTTTGTCGGCGGTTAACCCTCGGCAAGGACGCTTTGCGAAAATGGGACCTGCAATCTTAATTTATTTGGCCTATTTTATGGCCATCAGCGCAACCAAGTCCGCCATTGAAGATGGCTCACTTGCTACGGTGATCGGTATGTGGCCAATCAATGCTGCGTTACTTTTGGCGGCGATTTCAGTGAATATCATGGACAGTGTGCCAGTGCGGCGCTTCAAAGATAAACTAAGACTAAAGAAGGCAGCATAACGCGTGTTTAAGATTTTAGATTTATACGTTGGCCGTACTATTGTTGCGACAACCTCGCTAGTGCTGGCGACCTTTGTTGGTTTGTCCGGCATTATCAAATATGTTGAGCAATTGAGAAAAGTCGGGGAAGGAAGCTACGATTTACTGCAAGCTTTACTGTTTGTGGTGTTGAGCATTCCTCGTGATATCGAGATGTTTTTTCCTATGGCCGCCTTACTCGGTGCGTTGATTGGGTTAGGTATGTTGGCATCAAGTTCTGAGCTCGTTGTCATGCAAGCTGCGGGGTTTTCTAAGCTTAATATCGGTATGTCGGTATTAAAAACCGCAGTGCCATTAATGATCATTGTCACCTTGCTTGGCCAATGGGGAGCACCCCAAGCGCAGAAGATGGCGCGAGATCTGCGCGCTTTTTCTCTCTCTGGCGGTAGTATTGTTTCAGTGCGTAGCGGTGTGTGGGCTCGCGATGTGAATGATTTTATCTTTATTGGTAAAATTGATGACAACAAACTCTATGGCTTAAATATGTGGCGCTTTGATAACAATAAGAGTTTGCAAAACATCCTTTTTGCCGAAGAGGTGGATTACGATAAAGACAATCAATGGGTAATGAAAAATGTTCAAATCACCGACATGCGCGATGATGTATTGATAACAAAGCAAACATTACCCGAATATCGTTGGACGACTTCATTAGCTCCAGACAAACTGGCGGTTGTCACGGTCAAGCCTGAAGAGTTGTCACTGAGTGGCTTGTATGATTATGTCAGCTATTTAAAAACGTCGGAGCAAGATGCTTCACGGTACGATCTGGCGTTGTGGCGTAAAATTACTCAACCTTTTTCTATTGCTGTGATGATGCTAATGGCACTGTCGTTTATTTTTGGGCCATTGCGCAGCGTTACTATGGGCGCAAGGATTTTGTCAGGCGTGATTGCAGGCTTTACATTTTATATTTCCAGTGAGTTTTTCGGCCCACTGAGTCTTGTTTATGGTATCCCACCAGTGTTTGGTGCCGTCGCACCCAGTTTGGTGTTTCTCAGCGTTGCCGTAATGTTGTTAAGACGAAAACTCTAAAAATGACAGGTAAGAACTATCAACAAAAAGGAAGGGCAAACCTTCCTAATGCCGATCAGTTAAGACTTTAATCGGCAGATCAGTTGAATGATCCTACCTTTATGTAAAAATCCGATAGACCTTGTTTATCGGATTTTTTTATGCACGTTTCTCAAGCCCTCGATATCATCAACAGTTATAAACCAAATCAAGTTGAAACACTCGCAGACCTCTTGCCCATTGAGCTCATCAATAGTGCTTATGAGCT
>NZ_NDIO01000375.1:0-2406 GCF_002241085.1 Vibrio sp. V03_P4A6T147 | reverse complement strand
GTTAAAACGCACAGCATAGCCAGATACACGAATGGTTAGCTGAGGGTATTTCTCAGGGTGTTTAACCGCATCTTCTAAAGTTTCGCGATTAAGCACGTTCACGTTTAGGTGTTGGCCACCCTCAATGCCTGCTTCATGGTGGAAGTAACCATCCATCAGGCCAGCAAGGTTTGCACGTTGACTTGCTTCTTCTTTGCCTAACGCATTTGGAACGATAGAGAAAGTATAAGAAATACCATCTTGTGCATCAGCAAACGGTAGTTTCGCTACTGAAGTCAATGATGCTACCGCACCTTTTTCGTCACGGCCATGCATTGGGTTTGCACCCGGTGCGAAAGGCATACCAGCACGGCGACCATCAGGTGTGTTACCTGTTTTCTTACCATATACCACGTTTGAAGTGATAGTCAGGATAGACTGAGTTGGAATTGCATCACGGTACATCTTAAGTTTACGGATTTTGCCCATAAACGTAGAAACAAGTTGGCATGCGATGTCATCAACGCGGGCGTCATTGTTACCAAATTTAGGATAATCACCTTCGATTTCGAAATCGATCGCTAGGCCATCTTCGTCACGAATTGGCTTAACTTTTGCGTATTTGATTGCAGATAGAGAGTCAGCAGCAACAGACAGGCCAGCAATACCACATGCCATCGTACGTTTAACGTCACGATCATGCAGTGCCATTAGCGCGGCTTCATAGCTGTATTTGTCGTGCATGTAGTGAATGCTGTTTAGTGCGGTCACATATTGCTTCGCCAACCAATCCATGAAGTGGTCCATTTTTGCCCATAGTTCGTCATAGTCAAGATACTCACCTGCGATCTTGTCCATTTTAGGACCAACTTGGATTTTCAACTTCTCATCAATACCACCATTGATGGTGTAAAGCATGGTTTTAGCAAGGTTTGCACGCGCTCCGAAGAACTGCATTTGTTTACCTACAACCATTGGCGATACACAACATGCGATAGCATAGTCGTCAGAGTTCATGTCTGGACGCATTAAATCGTCGTTTTCGTACTGGATAGATGAAGTATCGATAGATACTTTTGCACAGAAACGTTTAAAGCCATCAGGTAGCTGCTCAGACCAAAGTACAGTGATGTTTGGCTCTGGAGAAGGACCCATAGTGTATAGGCTGTTTAGGAAACGGAAGTTAGAACGCGTAACGAGTGTACGACCGTCAAGACCCATACCACCCATTGATTCTGTTGCCCAAATTGGGTCGCCAGAGAATAGTTCATCGTATTCAGGAGTACGTAGGAAACGAACCATACGCAGCTTCATTACGAAGTGGTCGATCATTTCTTGAGCTTGTACTTCAGTGATTTTACCCGCTTCTAGATCACGTTGGATGAAGATATCTAGGAAAGTCGAAGTACGACCTAGCGACATTGCCGCACCGTTTTGTGATTTAACAGCAGCTAGATAGCCGAAGTAAGTCCACTGGATAGCTTCTTGTGCAGTTTCTGCTGGGCGAGAGATGTCAAAACCGTATTTTTCAGCCATTTTTTTCATTTGGCCAAGTGCGCGGTGTTGTTCTGCAATTTCTTCACGAAGTTGCATCGTTGCCGTTAGATCTTCGCCGTTCTCAAAACGCTCTTGTAGAGAAGTGAATTGAGCAAGCTTATCCTTCATTAGGAAATCAATACCGTAAAGTGCTACGCGACGGTAGTCACCAATGATACGGCCACGACCATAAGCATCAGGAAGGCCCGTCAGAACACCAGACTTACGACACGCTAGGATATCAGGAGTGTAGATATCGAAAACGCCAGCGTTGTGAGTTTTACGGTATTCTGAGTAGATTTTTGAAATCATAGGGTCAAGAGTTCTACCGTATGCTTTGCAAGAACCTTCAACCATACGCACACCACCGTTAGGGATGATAGCGCGCTTAAGTGGTTTCTCAGTTTGTAGACCAACAATAGTTTCAAGATCTTTTTCGATGTAGCCTGCATCGTGAGCAGTGATGGTAGAAATAACGTCAGTATCGAAATCGACAGGGGCCTTAGTCGCGTTTTCCTGTTTGATACCTTCCATTACTTTAGCCCAAAGCTTGTTTGTCGCTTCAGTACCTTCAGAAACTAGGAAAGATTCGTCACCTTCATACGGCGTATAGTTCTTTTGAATAAAATCACGAACGTTAACTTCGTTTTGCCACTCACCTGCAACAAAACTTTCCCAAGCTTTAGCAAATTGCTCTGCCATGACATACCTACCTTTTTAGTAGAAAAAACACGTACCGTCTTCACCGTTGAGCCAGTTATCCTCGAAAGGAGCAGTACACTCTATTAATACAATATCTATATTCACACTATTCAATTATCTGAATATA
This sequence comes from Vibrio sp. V03_P4A6T147, assembly GCF_002241085.1. NCBI lineage: Bacteria > Pseudomonadati > Pseudomonadota > Gammaproteobacteria > Vibrionales > Vibrionaceae > Vibrio > Vibrio sp. V03_P4A6T147. The sequence goes on along the minus strand of NZ_NDIO01000375.1, from coordinate 62 downwards.
GATATTGTGCTTTTAAGCCTTGAATGCAAGATTAGACTAAAATTTTTTTGCAAACCTTAAAC
>NZ_NDIO01000043.1:0-2408 GCF_002241085.1 Vibrio sp. V03_P4A6T147 | reverse complement strand
ACTGACATACAACTTAGTCAGATATCAAATGGTGCAGATGTGTAATACGTTGAATGGAGACTACTTGCCATACCAACTTAGCTTCAATGGAGCGTTAGCCCACATCATGCGCCTAATAGTGGGGCTTCCCTACTCGTCACCGGGAGCCATACCGAGGCAACTCCAAAACTTTTATGCAATGAGTGGGAGCTTAATACTTGAGCCAAGGCGAGAAAGAGCCTTCCCTAGAGTTGTGAAGAAAAAGCCAAGCCGATACCCTAGAAAATACAATGCCGCTCACCTTAAGTGAACGGCATTAGAACAAACGCTCTCTTTTGGATTAAGCTTAACCAGAAACTTATCGGGTCAACAGTGACTTCAATGAAAGTTCATCAGTACTATAGAGCTTGTGGCTAATCCAGTAACTGGCGATACCAATCATGATATACACAAATAAATTACCCCAACCAGCACCTTCAAAAGCCGTGAACATGTTTGAAGAAGTCATTAACTGCAACGGCAAGTTGAAAATCGCATGGTAAAACTCCCCTACAATGTCAGAATTCAGCATAACAATCGAGATCCATTTAAGTGCGAAACCGCCCACGAACATCACAAGGATCGGCGAATTAAATATCTGTGAAATAACTAAAGTAAAGCAGGCTAATGGAAGCATTGTCACAGCAATCACCCACATGATACTGAGGTAATTCAACCAGTGTTGAACGGCATATCCTAGAGAACGTTGTTCAAATAGTAGGGCTAAACGGTTTTCTGTCGCTAAGTTAAGCCCCCACAGCAGAACGTCCGCACAAATGACTAACACGGAACAGACCACAGGGATTACAAATAAGCCAAACCCCAGTTTCACTATGTAGGTCATATTGTTCGTCACTGGCATGCTGCGCCAGAACATAGAGCTTCCCTCTTTACGCTCCTTGCGGAATGTTCTGGGGAAATAGAGTGAACTGAGCATTAGCGAAATAAAACCAACAAGCATGATGATAAAGGTGTTGAAATCATCCACAAATTCGATATGGACATCACTGATGTCGCCACCAAATTCCATCTCAAAAAACAGGTTGTGTTGCAGTGTATTGTTCATTAACAAACTGATGAACAATAGGGTTCCGCATACCAATAGAAACAAAGGAATACGCGTAACATTTTTGTTTTCAATCAGCTCTTTTTCAAGCATATAAATACTGGGGTGCATTATGCGTTCTCCTTCTGCAAGGCAAGAAATAGTTCAGCAAGTTTTACACTGTAAATAGAACCAAGCCCTTCAACGGCTTGACGGTGTTCTGAAGTCAACAACCACTTTGTTGTTCCCAAGCTTGGCTGAGATGCCAAAGGACGATAGGTTTGGATAACGTCTTGATGTGCGTTACTGGCCTCTAGAACAAAATACCCTTGTGTAATCGCCTCCATTGAGTCTTGCAGCACGACCTTACCTTGCTTCAAGATCAGCACATCCGTTAGCAAATGTTCAATTTCCGATACTTCATGACTAGCAACAATCAAGGCACGCTCACCATCATGGAACCATTCGAGTAAGTGACGATAGAAGGTATCACGGTAGATTAGGTCCAAACCAAGAGTTGGCTCATCCAAAATCAGCACTTTGGTATCGGTGGCAATCACAATGGCTAAATGCAGTTGTACTTTCATCCCTTTTGATAAGGTACGAATTTTACTTGATAAACGAATGTTGGTTTGTGCAAGGACTTGCGTGGCCTTGTCTAACGAGAAGCTGGGATGCACGCCTGACGTATAACGCAAAATTTGTTTAACCGTCATCCAATCTGGCAACACATTGACGTCTGAAATGTAGGAAAGATGCGCCATCACTTGCGCATGTTCCGTAATCGGATTTAAGCCCTGGATCAAAATGTCACCTTGATAATGGTGAGCACCGAGCAACGACTTAATTAAGGTCGACTTGCCCGCACCATTATGTCCGAGCAAACCGAGCACCTGTCCTGCGTAGAGCTTAAAGCTCACATTCTGCAGAGCTTCCGACTCGGCATGCTTTGCGTACTGTTTAGATACACCGTTGACTTCGACTAATGGATTCATTGGTCACCTTCAATATGCTGTTGTAGTTGGTTGATAAAATCCTCAAGCGGCATCGCCAATAGCTTGAGTGTTTGTGCAATTTCTGGGATCTGTTGCTCTAAAAAGTGCTGCTTTTGTTTCGCCTGTAATTGCGCTAGCGCTCCTTTCGCGACATACATACCTTGACCTCGTCTTTTTTCAACAATGCCTTCGTCAACAAGCAGTTGATAGCCTTTCATGACAGTTAAGTGATTGATTTTCATATCTGCCGAAACGGTTCTTACCGAAGGCAACGCACTATCTTCTAGCCAAATACCTTGTAGGATCTGCTCGGTAATTTTGTCGGCTAGCTGACGGAATATGGGTTGGTT
>NZ_NDIO01000168.1:0-2438 GCF_002241085.1 Vibrio sp. V03_P4A6T147 | reverse complement strand
GTGTAGTTATTTGACATTTTTGATGATTTTCTATTGCACTTTTATTTCAAATTCAATCAATTAGCCTGTCATAAATCTGTTATCTGCCTTAAGTAGTCTAAAAGACGTTTATTCACTCTGTATAATATTGGACTAGGTCACGCATGAGATTTCGCAGCCCTTTGCCAGTGGCAAATGCTCCTTTAGAAAAGACCCAACTTGGTAACATTAAAGGCACCCTTCGTGAGCAAATTTGCAGTGGGATGCTGAGCGACAGACAAAAACTGCCATCTGAACGTGAATTGAGTGAATTGTTTAATACAACGCGCATTACAATTAAAGACGCTTTGGTTTCACTGGAAACAGAAGGGTTGATTTACCGAGAAGAGCGGCGTGGCTGGTTTGTCTCTCCGGCGCGAATTCATTATAACCCGCTATCGCGTTGCCACTTCCACCAGATGATCCGAGAGCAGCACCGAATCGCAGAAACTAAGCTAGTTGCAGTACGCAGCGTGATGGCTTCTCGTGAGTATGCAAGAGCGATGGATATTGACCGAATTACGCCCATTCATATTATTGAACGGTTGCGCTCGATTGACGGGCGAGCGGTACTGTTTGTCGAAAACTGCCTGATTGCGCAGTGGTTTCCAAAGATATTAGAGGAAAATTTAACCGCTTCGTTAACGCATCTCTATCAGCAAAAATACGGTTACATCACCACGCGTTCTCGTTTTGAAGTAATCCCTACGGCTGCACCTCTTCATGTGGCAAAAGCCCTTAACTTGGCTGCTGGCCAATCTGTACTGAAAATTTGTCGAGTCAATTACAAACAAGATGGCGAGATCATGGACTGCGAATTTGAGTACTGGCGGCCAGATTCAGTCCTGATCCGTATCGACAGTTGTGATGGAGAATGAATAGCTTTAGACTCGGCGCAACCTTTTTCACCCTGCTAGTCGTTTATGAATTTTTCTAAGCTTAACTTAAGCGCCCCTTTGATGGCTGCGCTGCCTGCGTCGCGACACACGGCGACCAAAATCCAACAATTGTCTATTCCAGCCGTACTTTCTGGGCAAGATGTGTTTGCCTTCGCGCAGACGGGCAGTGGTAAAACGTTAGCTTATGGTTTGCCTTTACTGCAACAGATTGAAATTAATACTCTTGAAATTCAATCGGTTGTTATTGTTCCTACCCGTGAATTAGCACAACAAGTCAGCCAAGAGCTGAGTACCGTGGCAAGTAAAATGAGCATTAGCTTATGCACTTTATGCGGGGGAGTGGCCCAAGAAGAGCAGCTTGCGCAGTTGGCCAAATTGCCGCATTTAATAGTCGCGACACCGGGCCGCTTGCTTGATTTACTTACACAGCAACTGATCTCATTGGAGTCAATGCACTGTGTGGTGTTAGATGAAGCTGACAGACTGTTAGAGATGGGGTTTTGGCCGGATGTACAACGCCTGCTCAGTTTTATGCCCCAAACCAAACAAACGTTGTTGTTTTCCGCCACACTCGCCGCCGATCTCGAACAGGTGGCATTGGCCGTGTTAAATAACCCGGTAAAGATAGAGGCGAATCAAGCCAATAAAGTGGTGGAAGAAATTGAAGAGCAGCTCTACCTTGTGAATAAGGGCAGCAAAGCACAAGCATTAATTGCTCTGATTAAGCAGCGTGCTGGGCAGCAAGTATTAGTGTTCATTAGCGCTCGTGATAGTGCTGACGCGGTCGCGAAAAAATTACTCAAAGCGGGTATTCGTGCGGCGGCTTTGCATGGTGAAAAAGATCAAGTTATTCGCGAGAAAACGTTAGCTGATTTCAAAGCGAATCAAGTGGATGTACTGGTGGCCACCGATTTACTGGCGCGTGGTATTCACATTGACGCGCTGCCAGTGGTGATCAATTTTGATTTACCGCCTAGTGCGCCAGTTTATATTCATCGCGTTGGCCGCACTGCGCGTGCTGGTCAAGGTGGTGTGGCAATTTCACTGGTCTGCCATGGTGAAAGCCAAGCGCTGGAGGCAATCCGCAGCTTAACGCAGCGCGCTTTACCGCTGCAGGCGTTGACCGATTTTCCAGTGACAGACCAACCGACCAGCGGTGAACCGAAGCGCAAACCGCGTGATAAGCAAGCCAACCGCCGCAGTGCTCAAAAGCGCAGCGTGAAGCAGTTTCAGCAGAAAACAAGCCATTAAGTAGCTCAATATACGCATGCTATTGTGCGTTTTGATGGAGTAAGGAAACTAAGTGACTCAGGAAATTTATGCATTTATTACGATTGAAATGGCACATTAATCGAGTTTATGTGTAAATTTTCAGCAGCTTATTGTGAACAACCTATCATTATTGGACTAAATCAAGAAAATGCAGTATTCATTTTCATGAGATTATATTCACAATTTTAGAATCATTTCGAGGATAAATATTCTTTAATCCACGTTATTAACACGATTGTGGATAATTAG
>NZ_NDIO01000199.1:0-2463 GCF_002241085.1 Vibrio sp. V03_P4A6T147 | reverse complement strand
AGCTCATAAGCACTATTGATGAGCTCAATGGGCAAGAGGTCTGCGAGTGTTTCAACTTGATTTGGTTTATAACTGTTGATGATATCGAGGGCTTGAGAAACGTGCATAAAAAAATCCGATAAACAAGGTCTATCGGATTTTTACATAAAGGTAGGATCATTCAACTGATCTGCCGATTAAAGTCTTAACTGATCGGCATTAGAGCGTTTATCGCTCCTTTATTGTTGGTGATTGGTTATGGGTAACCTGCCGAAGCTGCACCAATAAACGGCGATAATCCGCTTCCACACAACTGTCGCGCCACACTAGATAGCGCTTACCTTGTTGTGCATAAATGATCAACACCATAAACGCAAACTGTGTAGAAACCTTTTCAATGGACAGGTTCTGGTCGGCACATTGCCACTCACCGTGACTCGTGAGCTTGAATTGGCCGATTAAGCTAGGGACTAACAGTGAGGTACTCTTTTGCGCCGTGATAAGAGGTGCGTAAAATAAGGGGAGCGTTACAAGTGGAATGGGCGATATCAATAATGCCCACACGGCTATCATCAAACAAATGAAGTTAGTAATGCGGGCAAAATGGGAAGGAAATAATACGAAATTAACGCACTTTGCTGAGGTTGTGAGCAACAATTTTATCCACCATTGCCGCATGCCCAAGATTTTCGCTACGACCATGCCCCATGATCCAAGTAAATAGATCAGGGTCGTCAGACTCAAGTAGGGAAACGAAATCTCGTTGCTCATTTTCATTCAGAGAATCAAAGCACTCTTCAAAGAACGGCATCACAACCACATCGAGCTCTAACATTCCACGACGGCATGCCCACTTGATTCTTGCTTTTTCTTCAGTGGTGTACATCGGTTTTCCTCACCTTATGTTTATTTGCGTTGAGTGTATCAACTGGATGAAGATACAACTAGTAGATGAGTCACAGTCCCTGTTCAAGCTGACAAAAAAAAATTTCCGGATTAACATGGGGCTCAAGATTCTCTTTAGGTAACGACTATGGACTGGCAAAACACATTGACACCTCTCGCAGTAACCGCCAATGGCTCACTTCCACCACTGATGCTGACTCATCTTGCATCCTGGGGCGCTATCATCATTTCAGGCAATGATAAAAAAGCCTATTTGCAAGGCCAAGTGACCTGTAATGTCGTCACTCTTGAACCAACACAGTCAACCTTAGGTGCCCATTGTGATGCGAAAGGCAAAGTGTGGTCGGTCTTTCGCCTGTTCCACCATCACGATGGTTATGCGATGTTCCAGCCTTTATCAGCAATAGAAGCTGAATTAAGAGAGCTGAAAAAATACGCTATTTTTTCTAAGGTCAATATCAGCCAGAGCCAAGACGTCGCACTGGGTGTTATGGGCGAACAAGCTGAGCAATATATCAACACATTAACGGCAGATGAAGGTGAGGTGCGTTTGATTGACGGTGGTAGCGCCATCAAAATTTCATCCCAACGTTGGCTATTACTTGTTTCAGAGCAAACCGCGCAACAGCTCATGACGCAAAGTGAAGCACTGAAAGTCACCGAGGAAACGTGGACTCGCTTTGATATCGAAGAAGCAGTCCCCGTCCTTGGTCAAGCGGATCAAAATGAGCACATACCGCAAGCCGTTAATCTTCAGGCCTTTAATGGTATCAGCTTTAATAAAGGGTGTTATACAGGTCAAGAAACCGTCGCTCGCGCTAAATATCGAGGTATTAATAAGCGTGCAATGTACATCCTTCAAGGCAACATTGAGCAACCGCTAAGTAATGATCAACCAATCATGATCGAACGCTCAGTTGGAGAAAACTGGCGTAGTGCTGGGCAATTTATGGTTCACTACACGTTTGCTGATAATACCGCTATCGGTTTAGTAGTCTTACCAAACAATCTCGAGCCAGAAACTGAGTTTCGTCTTGCAAGCCAACCAAACACTCGTTGGTTTATGCAAGCTCTCCCCTACTCTCTTACTGACGAATAAGCTTCTTCCTCATATTGACCATGCGCCTCTTTACGAGGCGTATGCTTTCTAACAATCGCCTATCTCGAATAAATTTCAGGAAAAAGAATGCAATAATGTAATCCATTACATTGATGCGTGATCGCTCTCTAAATCACACAACATCAGGGGTGAATTTTTAGTCATTCTTAAAACATAAATAGTCATCAGGTTTATTTTGACGTACTCTTAACAATGCTGGTCAGGACAAACGAGAAGTTGCCCTGACCAGCAAAAAAGTGAATCCACTGATTGTTTCAGGACATCCACTTTTTGTGTAATGCATCTGTGACTATTCGCCCGCCTATTTTATTTAAGCGGGCTTTTTTTTAGGCTATTCTTAACCAAAATTTAACACTTTCCATAAACAGCAGCTATTCTTTAAAGTGTAATATTTGTCGTGCTTAATATGCACCAAGTGAATGGTGCACTGAGCATTTTTTGTTAGCACTATTTTGAGG
>NZ_NDIO01000066.1:0-2479 GCF_002241085.1 Vibrio sp. V03_P4A6T147 | reverse complement strand
CCATTAATGCTTGGTATTGGCTTTGCGCTTGATCCAGCTCTTGTTGATACTGCTTTTGTTGCTCTTCTAATGCTTGTTGAAGTTTATTTGCTACTTCAGTTTCGACACTGGCGACTTTTAATTGCACTTTTTCAGCTAATTGGCTTTTATCTTGGGTGAGCTGTTCATATTTTTCTTCTAGCTGATGGTATGTTTTTTGCCAGTTATTCGTGGTGATACTTGAACCGATTAAGCCACCTAATGCTAACCCCAACACCCCTGCTAACGCGATGTAGACGTAGGTGCGTTTGTCTCGTTCTTCAATCACTACGACATCGTCTTGTGCATCAATGTCCGTCTGTTTGTTCACTCTTTCGCTCCTATCTATCTCAGCGAGTTAATTCAGTAATCACAATTGAGGCAGCATAAATGACAAAAGCAGTGAGTAAAGAAACCACCACACCTTTTTGCAACTTTTCGTTGGTACGATAACGAATAAAAATAAAAGCAATGGCGATCAATAAAATAATGGTGATGAGTCGTGTCATTAGCCTATCCTCTCACGTAGTGTATATCATTTATAACACGCGATAAGTCAGAAAAAAGTAGAACAATCGACAACAAGCGTAAAGTTTTCACCCCTCATCCTACGTTTACGTCTATAAATGGTTAACAAACCACCAAACGGCAGCAAATTGAGATCAAAAGCACAATTTTTCTTGTCTTGAAAAACGCTTTATGTAACATATCTCGCCTTGATGGTAAGCGCACTTATCATCAGTTCCGATGAAGACTGCAGGAGAGTAGCCTTAGTTTATTCAAAGTATGAGTAAACAGGCTCGCCGAAGAAGTAAATCTTTCAGGTGCTAATGCTCTCTCTTATGAGAGCTGGCGAGGACTGTAGTTGGAGGAACCTCTGGAGAGAACCGTTTAATCGGTCGCCGAAGGAGCAAACCCTATTTGGGGTGAAACTCTCAGGCAAAAGGACAGAGGAGTGGAAAGTTACAATCATAAATAGGTGTGGTTTCTTCACCACTGGCCTGCTGTGATCTTTTTGTGGGATCTTTTCAGATTACTGCCCTTTCCCTCTTCTCCTTAACTGTCGTTTTATTAAGGGGAACTAATGAACAACCTGCAATCTATTCTTGAATCTATAGACAACTTTGTCTGGGGACCACCACTTTTAATTTTATTGGTCGGTACAGGCATCTATTTTACGTTTCGTCTCGGTCTTATCCAATTTCGACATTTACCTACCGCACTTAAGATGGTGTTTAGTAAAGACAAAGACGCCGGTAAACAAGGCGATGTATCAAGCTTTGCCGCCTTATGTACCGCACTTTCCGCGACGATTGGAACCGGTAATATCGTTGGCGTAGCGACAGCGATTAAGCTCGGTGGGCCGGGCGCGCTATTTTGGATGTGGTTAGCCGCGCTGTTTGGTATGGCGACCAAATACGCTGAATGTTTACTGGCAGTAAAGTATCGTCAAGTGGATGACAAAGGCCAAATGGTTGGTGGCCCGATGTATTACCTGCAATATGGCGTGGGTTCGCGAACTTTGGCGGTTTTATTCGCCCTATTTGCCATCGGCGTCGCTTGTTTCGGCATTGGTACATTCCCACAAGTCAACGCGATTTTAGATGCTACTGAAATCTCTTTTGGTGTGTCACGCGAAATATCAGCAGTGGTTCTAACGCTGTTAGTCGCATTTGTCACGGTCGGTGGTATTCAATCAATTGCTAAAGTGGCTGGGAAAGTGGTACCTGCCATGGCCCTTTTTTACATCCTTGCGTGTTTGAGTGTGATCATCAGCAACAGCGATCAATTACTCACGGCCATCAGTTTAGTTATTACTTCTGCCTTCACTTCCACAGCCGCTACTGGTGGTTTCTTAGGAGCGAGCATCATGCTAGCGATTCAATCAGGGATTGCGCGCGGTGTATTTTCTAATGAATCTGGTCTTGGCAGCGCGCCAATGGCCGCGGCGGCAGCGAAAACTGACTCTTGCGTAAAACAAGGGTTGATTTCAATGACTGGTACTTTCTTTGACACCATCATTATTTGCACCATGACCGGGCTTGCGCTGATCTTAACTGGCGCATGGCAAAGTGATTTTTCTGGTGCCGCTATGACAACCTATGCATTTGCCGTGGGCTTAAATGCGGAAACCTTGGGCCCGATGATGGTCTCCATTGGTTTGATGTTTTTTGCTTTTACGACGATTTTAGGCTGGAACTATTACGGTGAGCGCTGCGTGGTATTTTTGTTTGGTACCAAAGCAGTAATGCCTTATAAGCTGATTTTTATCGGTTTGGTGGCATCAGGTGCGTTCTTGCACCTTGATATGATTTGGATTATTGCTGATATCGTTAACGGTTTAATGGCTATCCCTAATCTGTTCGGATTAATCGCATTACGTCATATTGTGCTTGAAGAGACCAAGCTATTTTTTGAAAAACAGTCAGCGCCTTTGGCGCGTAATCCTCAAACTCAATAC
>NZ_NDIO01000244.1:0-2488 GCF_002241085.1 Vibrio sp. V03_P4A6T147 | reverse complement strand
CTATTGTTATAAGGGAGCTTTGGCTCCCTTTTTATTTGTCACGTATAAAATATTGATACATATCAATAAAGTAATAAATAATTACTTCTCTTCACTCATTCAGCTTAATGAATAAAATTTCAATATATTTACCCTACAACGATTATCCGCCTATCTCCATGTCTTCGAATAAAAAGCGTAAGAATATAATTCCATTATTTACACTCAATTACCCTAAATTAAATTCCCTAAAAAAATGGTGTGTAACTCGGTACTATTGTTTTGTGAAGCAAGACAAAGTTACGCTTTAAAACTCACCTTAGAATTTATACAGATATCTGAGCAAGTGAGCATTTATGTTCACTTAATAATAATTAAAACTTTTCATTTAACGTATTTAATTGAAGTTCCAATAACTTTTTATTCTTTCACCCCTAGTAGATAATATGTTAATGGGCTGGAAGACTGAAGAACATTAGCCGCTGAACACACTCAGAATCTCGTTGTTCTCTGAGTGTAAGGAGATCGCTATGACAACCCAAACTGTATCCACGGAACCTAAAGGTGGCTTCTTTGCTAACTTTAAGTTTCCTTCCGCTTACACCATCCTTTTCATTCTAATTGCTCTTGTGGCCCTTTTAACCTGGATTGTGCCTGCCGGTCAGTATCAGCGCACCATGAATGAAGAACTGGGCAAAGAAGTGCCTATTGCGGGAACTTATCAACACGCAGAAGGTAACCCACAAGGGGTGATCGATGTGTTGATGGCACCGATTGACGGCTTTTATGACCACAACAGCTACGAAGCTGCCGCGATTGACGTGTCTCTGTTCATTTTGGTCATTGGTGGCTTTTTGGGCCTAGTGACCAAAACAGGTGCGATTGATGCGGGCATTGAACGCGTAACAGCGCGGCTTGAAGGGCGTGAAGAGTTGATGATACCCATCCTGATGGCGCTGTTTGCCGCAGGCGGTACGATTTACGGTATGGCGGAAGAATCCTTACCTTTCTACACCTTACTCGTACCTGTGATGATGGCCGCTCGTTTTGACCCACTGGTTGCCGCCGCTACCGTACTGCTTGGCGCGGGTATCGGTACGCTGGGCTCCACTATCAACCCGTTTGCCACCGTAATTGCGGCCAACGCAGCGGGCATTCCGTTTACTGATGGCATCATGTTGCGCTTAGCAATGTTAGCTGTCGGTTGGGTTATCTGTGTACTGTACGTGATGCGCTACGCGAAAATGGTGCAAGCAGATCAAAGCAAATCGATTGTGTACGATAAGTACGAAGAGAACAAAGCGCACTTCCTTGGCAACCAAAGTGGAGAGAAACTCGAATTCACCGCCACCCGCAAAGTTATTTTGACCATTTTCGCGGCCGCTTTTGGCGTGATGATTTATGGTGTATCTGTTGCTGGATGGTGGATGGCTGAGATCTCAGCCATGTTCTTGGGCGCAACCATCATTATCGGTTTAATTGCTCGTATGAGTGAAGAGGAATTCACCACCAGCTTTATTGATGGTGCACGAGACCTATTAGGTGTAGCGCTGATCATTGGTATCGCACGCGGTATTGTGGTGATCATGGACCGCGGGATGATCACCGACACTATTTTGTTCTCAGCCGAGCAAATGGTTACTGGCCTTTCATCCGTCATTTTTATTAACGTAATGTATTTACTGGAAATTCTTCTCTCTTTCCTTGTACCTTCGTCTTCTGGCCTTGCGGTATTAACCATGCCCATCATGGCTCCATTGGCTGACTTTGCAGGCGTTGGCCGCGACCTTGTCGTCACGGCTTACCAATCAGCTTCAGGGATAGTCAACCTCATCACGCCAACCTCTGCGGTAGTGATGGGCGGCTTAGCAATTGCTCGTGTACCTTATGTTCGCTGGGTGAAATGGGTCGCACCACTGTTAGGCATATTGTGCGTATTCATTATGCTATCTCTCAGCCTAGGTGCGATGCTATAGCGCCAAACTGATGAACGATATGTCGTAGGTGAAAACCGCGTCACACCCTCTAAAAGCCGCATGATTGCGGCTTTTTTATTGGCAGGCCGACTTAGGCTCATTGGCTGCGCAGCTACTCAACTCTAAACATGATACGTTAGCCAAATCAGGAAATGATGGCTTTCAACGTCGTTAGATAACCATTAGTTTTGATGGCTATTTTTTTATAGCAATCGGCTGGGATAAATAACCACTTTTGGTGACTAAATAAAACGCGGCCTATATTCCTTTATCACCAAATTCAGATCGCCTGCTATTTCATCTCTCATTTTCCGTCCTCTATTACGCCAATTCAGACAAAACATCTACATTAGAAAGCCTGCGTGAGATCAAGTTTTATTAAGAAAGTTATGTTAACACAGCCCATTTCTTCGACTCACATTCAACTATATACCCTTTTCAAGTGCATATTCTTAACCAATTCGATGAATTATCGATGTGTTTTTGGTGCATAAAATTCCCAACCAAAATACCGAGCCTATATGGAGTAGTGC
>NZ_NDIO01000212.1:0-2492 GCF_002241085.1 Vibrio sp. V03_P4A6T147 | reverse complement strand
GTACTCCTCTTGGGGTTTCATTAAAATGTCGCTTATATTCTCGACTAAACTGAGATGCGCTGGCATAACCAACTAAACGAGCGGCATCGTTCACACGCTTGCCTTCCACACGAATCAACTCTTTCGCTCTGTTAAGCCTGACTTTTTTTAAATATTGTAAAGGAGATTCTAACGTCACCAGCCTAAAGGCGTGGTGAAACGCCGAAACACTCATGTTGGCTTCTTCGGCGAGTAACTGAACGGTAATGGACTGATCATATTCTTGATGTACTTTACTCAACGCTTTGGCTATCCGGGCGTAGTGTCCTTCTTGATGAGCGAGATCAAAAAGCACATAACCGTGCTCGCTGGTTAATGCCCGAAACACAATCTCCTCGACTAAGCTTTCGCCAAGCACTTTAGCTTCAAGATCATCAACCAATGCAGACATCAAACGAATCGCACTTGCTTGCATCTTTGCGCCCATTTCTACTGATTTCAGCCCGCATTTTGATTTGTCTATGCAATCAGATAAAAAACCAGAAGCCTCAAGTCGATCAACCTGCTTAAGGAGAAGTGAGTGATCGATATTAATAGTCAAGCCCAATAACGGTTCACTTTCTGACGCAAAAGCTTCGCACTCAAGTGGTAAAGGTACCCCAACAACCAAGTAATCATTGGGGCCATAATTTACGGGTTGGCTACCAATATGAATGCGTTTATGTCCTTGCCCCAACAATATGATACCGGATTGATACACAAGGGGTTGTCTACCATTACCGCGACTGCTGCGATAAAACAATACGCCCGGCACTGCCGTTTGGTGAATACCTTCCAAATGATCTAAAGATTGTTTTTCAATATATTGCTGCATCAGTTGCGCCAGTTTACTCATAATGCCCCCTTATCAAAACTGAAGGAAGAATACGACAATTAGAGAATTAGGCAATTAATTTCGAGAAATTGGTCTATATTGACTGGATAATTAATACTAATATGCACATCGTAAAACACTGCCTTGGAGGCGCCGCCTCCTTTTCTATAAGCAAAGGTGAGAATAATGAAATTTACTTATGTTAACCCTACTCTAATTCACTTCGGCCAAGGCCAAATCTCGGCGATCAGTCAGGCGATTCCAACTGACCAAAAAGTACTGGTGATCTACGGTGGCGGTTCGATCAAAAAAAATGGTGTTTATGACCAAGTCGTGAGTGCACTCACTGACCACCAATGGGTCGAGTTTTCAGGTGTAGAAGCAAACCCAACCAAAGAAACCTTAGATAAAGCGGTTGCTATCGTCAAAGAACAGGACATCGACTTTATTCTTGCCGTGGGTGGTGGTTCGGTTATCGATGGTTCAAAATACGTTGCCGCGGCGGCTAAGTATGATGGGGATGGCTGGGACATCATGGTGGGTAAACATCAAGTTACTGAAGCTACGCCTATCGGTGCAATTCTGACTCTGCCAGCAACCGGTTCTGAATCCAACATGGGCGCGGTCATTACCAAAGCACAAACACAAGACAAACTGGCCTTTATGGCTCCAGCGGTACAGCCTAAGTTCGCAGTGCTTGATCCAGACGTAATGAAATCACTGCCTGAGCGCCAGTTGATCAACGGTATTGTTGATGCTTGGGTACACGTCTTTGAGCAATATTTAACCTTGCCAACCAATGCGATGGTTCAAGACGGCTATGCAGAAACTTTACTTAAAAACTTGCTGGTATTGGGTCAGCAATATGACCAGCGTGACAATGATGGATGGCGAGCAAACCTGATGTGGACAGCGAACCAAGCACTAAATGGCCTGATCGGTGCTGGCGTTCCACAAGATTGGGCGACTCATATGATTGGTCACGAGTTCACCGCATTATGGCATATTGATCACGCCCGTTCGCTAGCGATTGTGCAGCCTTCCCTACTGCGCAATCAACTTGAGAACAAACGCGCTAAACTTGAGCAAATGGGCAAAAATGTCTTTGGACTCAATCAAACTAGCGATCTTGCCTTACGCACAATCGATGCGATTGAAGCCTTCTACCACAGCTTGAATGTTCCAACTCAGTTTGCGGATCATAATAGCAGTAAGCAAGCGGCCATAGACGCAGTTATCGCTCAACTGAACGCACATGGAATGCTTGTTTTGGGTGAACAGCAAGCCATCACGCTTGAAAAATCACGGGAAATTTTGGAACAAGCTATCATTTAGCCTCATTTTTTAGACGAGTGAATAGTGATTTCCACATTCCAATAGCATAGATTCAGCTACATCAAGCAGCGCAATTGGGCGCTGCTTTTTTTGTACTTTTTTGTATTGGATACTTTATGTAGCGGCCTTTCATTACCATGCCAGTATTATCAAACTGATCCACCAATTCATCATCTGCTTGCGATTTATGTTAAGAAATCCATGATCTAACTGATTATGCTATCGGAACATATAAATCGCTATCTATTGGCAGAATACATTATAGTGTTATTATTGCGTTGCATATCAAATATATAAATACCAT
>NZ_NDIO01000045.1:0-2494 GCF_002241085.1 Vibrio sp. V03_P4A6T147 | reverse complement strand
AATTCCCATTAGCGAAGTACCAATAGCACTACTGCGTAAACTATTTATTGAGCATCAGTTGGTATTGATACGTGGATTTAAAGCCTTTGAACAGGCCGAGCAATTTGCGGAATATTGCGAGCAATGGGGAGAGATCAGTATTTGGCCATTTGGCAAAGTGTTAGATTTAATTCAAAAAGATCAGCCAAAGGACCATATTTTTGATAGTAGCTATATGCCGCTGCATTGGGATGGCATGTTCCGTCCTCAAGTGCCTGAATATCAGATATTTCAATGTGTTCAGGCGCCATTGCCAGCACAAGGCGGCCGGACGACCTTCACTCATACAACCAAGGCGCTACAGAACGCAACCGAACAGCAGCGATCATTGTGGCGAAAAGTCACGGGGCACTATCAGCGAGAGATGGAGTTCTATTGCAGTCACACCATTTCCCCGATTATTGCTCAACATCCCTATCTCTCACACGAGGTCATTCGTTACGCCGAACCACATTTCGCTGAACGTGGCGATCTGCTAAACCCACCAAATGTGACCTTTAGTGGCATTGATAGTGAGCAAATTGCTGAGTTCCACCGTAGCTTACGTGACGCACTGTATGACCCTCGTCATTTTTATGCTCACGAGTGGCAAAATGATGATGTGGTCATTACGGATAACTTTAACTTACTGCATGGTCGAGAAAGCTTTTTATCGCATACCCCACGTCATATCCGTCGAGTTCAGGTGCTAAGCGATCCACCGTTTGATAACCCAAGTTTGGAGTCTTACCGATGAGTGATTACCATACTGATATTATGATCGTTGGGGCAGGCCCTGTCGGGCTTATGTGCCACTATTTAGCGCAGCGCTGCGGTCTGAACTCACAAGTTATTGATAAATCTAATGGGCCACTGGTGGTCGGACGGGCCGATGCGCTTAATGCTAGAACTCTGCAGTTACTTGATATCGTTGACTTATTTGAGCCACTTTACGTGCAAGGCAAACCCTGTAATACCAGTTCGGTATGGGCTGATGGTCAATTTTTGTCACGCCAGTCTCATTGGTGGACAGCGCTGCAAGGCTGCTTCTATCCTCACTTTTTGATGTTGGGACAAGCACATATTGAAAAAGCGTTAGATAGCGCAGTCAAAGCGCAGAACGCGGCCGTGCGCCGTGGTTTATCTGTGGTCGATATCACTGTTGATGAGCAAGGCTGCGTGACGGAACTGAGCAGTGGCGAGCGAGTTCGTTCACGTTACGTGATTGGTGCAGACGGTGGGCGCTCTTTTGTACGTCAGCATTTTTCGATTCCATTTGAAATCGAGAGACCAGAAATTATCTGGGCGGTGATTGATGGTGTTATTGAGTCAGATTTTCCGAAAGTGCCAGAAATCATCGTATTTCAGGCTGAGACGTCAGATGTCGCCTGGATTCCACGTGAAGGTGATTTGGATCGTTTTTATATCCGTATGGACACCGAAGAGTTTACTCAGCAAGAGGTTATCGAGCGCATTAACCGAGCAATGTCGCCGTATTCACTGACGTTTAAGCAGGTTGAGTGGTTTTCTTATTTCTCGGTTAAGGAGTCTGTTGCAGAACGGTATGACCACCAGCAACGGGTCTTTCTAGCAGGAGATGCCTGCCATATACATTCGGTCAATGGCGGCCAAGGGCTCAATACCGGAGTTGCTGACGCGTTCAATTTGATCTGGAAGCTCAATATGGTGTTGCGTGGTCAGGCATCACCTACGCTGCTGGACAGTTATCAGGTTGAGCGCCAACCAGTGGCTCGCAGCGTGATTGAAAGCTCTGGTGCATTGGTGCGTGCGACTAAATACTCAGAACGAGGAACCCATGCGGAGGACTATGTACAAATCGTTGAACAACGAGCTGGTAACATCACAGGTATGGGCATTGGGTATGGCAATGGTGGCTTAAAAGGTTCTCGAGTGTATGACTTTGAGATGCATCGTGATCAGCAGAGTTGCCGCTTTTACCAATGGCTAGATTACCGCTCGTTTACGCTTCTGTTGACTGGCGATGCGGAGTTACCATCCGAAATTCCTCCGTTTGTGCGTTGCCTTCATCTGTACGATCAGGCGAAGCCTGGGCAGTATTGGAGTGAGAGTTCATTCTACCAGGGGCAGGCTTTACTGATCCGCCCTGATGGTTATATTGCGGCTTTCGCGTCGCTTGCGCACGCGGCTGAACTGTTGGCTGGCCTATAAACTTTTTAACCGAGAGTGAAGACCGAGGGTTCTGCATCATTCCGTCAATGGTCTTCGCCTTTAATAAGGAAACACTATGCTTGATCATCAACAGCAGCAATGTGTGGATAATATTGCTTTTATTTTATTAGACCAATTATTAGCACAAACAGACGCCACTTTTACTGGGTATCAGAAGTTAAAAACGCAGATAGCTCAGTGTGTCATTGAAAACAAAGTTATTACATTATTACTACCCGCCTTTCCATGTAAAACGAATAACCTAGATAAGGTATTAGGTTATAAG
>NZ_NDIO01000102.1:0-16949 GCF_002241085.1 Vibrio sp. V03_P4A6T147 | reverse complement strand
GTATAATTTAACTAATTAATATCCCAAAAGACATCATGATAATAAAAATTCAGACTATTCTTATAGTTAACAAATATGCCATTAGCTTGTGCTTTTTCTTCCTCACTCATCTTACCAGCAAGGCTTTCTTCCTCTAATTCCAATATTGAGTAGAGCGACTGCATACGTTCAGTACCAGCAGCAGAGAGATATAAATCTAAATAGGCTTGCGCTTTGATCCGATCGGGAGTCACAAAATGATAGGATGCGCTATCGCCGAGCAGAATCTTAACTACCGTTGCCAAAGAGGTAATATCACCTTGCTCTAACGCCATCAGTCGCCATTGATAGGCATCTTCAAAACGGCCTTTGCTCTCTAAAATACCGATGTAGCGTCTCATAGCAGGGATATAGTTTGTCTTCGCAGCCGCGAGATAGAGCTCTCTCACCTTGGTCTCCCTTTCCCCAGGCATTAAAAACAGGCTTCCACCCGCTTGAACTTGCTTTGCTTTATCCATCAATGCTCGTGGATGATTAAAACTGACCGCTTTATCGAGATAGTAGCTATACATCTCGTTATCCATACCTTTGTAAAACTGGGCAAGCTCGTAAGTGGCTTGTGCAGGATCATCTCGTCCTAAACGAATCAAACTATCGTAATACTGGCTTTTCCAATACTGCACATCGCGATCTCTTAACCACTTGGCATCAGTATAAAGATGTTTCATGGCGCGACGATTGCCTAATTCTGCGGCTTTAAGCAGATATTCACGCGCTTCAGGAGGCGTTCTAATGGTCGTTTTGTAGTTCGAAAGCTCCATCGCGTAGAGAAAGGCGGCATCCGAATTGTCGTTGTCTGCCGCGTACTGGAGGTATGGTCGCGATTCCATATTTTTGTATTGCGCTCGAAGCAGTCGTCCGGTAGCAAACGCTTTTTCTGGAGACATATTTCCTACTTCATACACTTCTGCTGCAGACGTTTCTTGCTCAGCATGTAACACCATCGAAGGAAATAAGGAGAGCGCTAAAATGGCATATGTTTTATTAATCCACATTGACGCGACTTCCAAACTTGACGCTTGCGGAACACACAATGATAGACGTTGGCAGAAATCCATCATGAACCGTTTCCATATTACCCACTACAATACTCTGACTCATTATATTTCCTTAACTGACTAACCATTTATCCATAAACACGTAAGCAAAAATCATTCCCTTCAATTACGCTTACTTAAGAATAAAGCCCCACAGCCCGAGCGGGCAACAAATTGCCCAACCGAGCAACAAATTGCCCGAGCGGGCATAATATTGCCTATATGATAATCAATACTCAGCCTTTACCCATCAAAATTAAAAACAATACACTCATTAAATTAAATAAAATCAGGAACCAATCACTACAAATAGAATTAATGACAAAAAACTAACATAAAGCTGACATTGTTTTACATAGAAATAAAATGAATTAATCCTCCAATCATTCTATATGTTTTAAATAAACGCATAGCATCAGGTTAAATCGACACTGTTAACTTATTTCTTTGGGATTCACTAAGCTATATTAATGATATTAATAAGCTAGTTACATTAATTAATCGTATCATCATCGCCGTTCAACCAGAAACTGGCATTTCTAGGTCAAATCAGTACAATTCTGCGTTCTCCACCACCATCCACTGCGAGCCAGAGAAAATGCCGACACCAGCGCCCTGTTTTACTGCCTTTAAAAAACCTATTGAAGGCTACTCTCTGCCTGAGCGCTTTACTTTCCCATTTTGTTACGAGCCGCATCCGCTTTGCGAATTAGCGGCAAGCCAGCTGCAACAACACCTGCTGAACCAGCAGAATTGGCAACATAATTTTGGGCTCGATAATCACGGCGTGCTAAACCAGCATCCGGAAGCTATCGGGAAAATGTTTGGCGTTTTAGTGGTGCGTAAACAAAGTGGAGAGCTAGGGTACCTGTCTGCATTCTCGGGGAAGTTAGCTGAGCAAAACCTGCTGCCGCATTTTGTGCCGCCTATATTTGACATGCTCACTAACGATGGTTTTTTCTTGGAAGGCAGCGTGCCAATCAATCAAATTAATCAGCAAGTTGAACAATTGGAGTGCGATCCACAGCGTGCGCTACTTCAGCGGCAATGGGCCACGGCTCAACAGCAGGCGCAAGATGAATTAGAAGCGCATCGCCAGCTGATGATTCAAGGTCGTGAACAGCGTAAACAACAACGCATCCTTGCCCAGCAATCAAATGATGCCCAACAATTGCGCGAAACCTTGGATTGTCTCGCCAAACAAAGTGTGGCTGAAAAAGCGTCCCTCAAACAATTAAAGCGCAAGTGGGACGTCAACCTCAACGAACTACAAGCGCAAATAGACGCATTTCAAGAACAAATTGATGCGTTAAAAGAGCAGCGTAAAAATCTCTCTAATGCGTTGCAGCAACGACTTTTTTCTCACTATCGATTTCTCAATCAATACGGCACTGAAAAATCTCTGGGGGAGATTTTCCGTCTTACGGCTAACCCTGTTCCACCAGCAGGATCTGGAGAATGCGCCGCACCAAAATTGCTGCACTACGCGTTTCAACATCAGATGACACCGATTTCACTCGCCGAATTCTGGTGGGGAGCGTCACCAAAATCTGAAATTCGTCAACACAAGAAATTCTATCCTGCTTGTCAAAACAAGTGCCAACCGATTTTGGCTCACATGCTTGATGGGCTGAAGCTCGATGATAACCCGCTATTGCATAACCCAGCGCAAGGCAAAGAGATCGACATCATCTATCAGGATGAAGCCATTATTGTCGTCAACAAACCTGCCGAGTTTCTATCCGTTCCCGGAGTCAACATTCAGGACTCGGTTTATACTCGTCTGCAACAAACGTTTAGCTCAGATGAAGGGCTTTTTGTGATCCACCGCCTCGATATGTCTACTTCAGGTTTATTGGTGTTTGCTCTCACCCGCCGAGCCAATAAAAGCCTGCAAAAGCAATTTATTACTCGCGGCGTTGAAAAACGCTATCTTGCCTTACTCGCAGGTGAATTACAGCAATCGCATGGTGACATTCGCTTACCGCTGCGGGGCGATTTAGATGACAGGCCGCGTCAATTGGTCTGTTTTGAACATGGCAAACCCGCTGACACTCACTGGCAATTAATTGAATGCCAAGATGGATTCAGTAAAGTCTACCTCTACCCCAAAACAGGACGAACCCACCAATTGCGTGTGCATTGCGCTCATGTGGAAGGACTCAACCTGCCCATCGTTGGCGACGATCTTTATGGCACGAAAGGAGCGCGTTTACATCTACATGCTGAGTCGCTGAGCTTTGATCATCCTTATACCAAGCAAAGGATGACATTCACGGTGGATGCCGAGTTTTGATCGACATTCCGCTTTAGTGACATTGAGGTGACAAATCCTGACTTAGCACAGCTATAATTTCGTGAATGCGAACCTTTTTCTAAGTGCTTAACGTTGAGAACACGGCTGCTGTACCTTTTGATCACACTCACCGCAGTGCTAGGACAATCAAACCTAGCACACGGGCAAGAGCAAACGCTGCAAGATCGTTGGCAGCATTTTCTACGCCAAGCCGAATCGCTATCGGCTGCGCGAGCCTTGCCATTGCAAAGTATTAACTCATACCCTATCGATCTTCTGCTCAGCGCCAGCGCCTATCCTGATTTTTCCCGTTATTCATGGCAAACCATAACTGAGCTCAAAGCGATAGCCTCACAGTGCGCACTGTCGCCCGGTTTATCAAAAACCTTGGCATCACGCCCTGAATTGCAAAAAGCAGCGTCGTTTGAACTCGCTTTATGCCAAGGCGATGAATTGCCCATCCGTTGGTTTAAGACTGCTCCGTTTCTGCATCCTGCAGGCGGGAGCTACGCAGAGCGATACTTAGCTTTTTCTACTCATAACATAACGGCCGAGCAAAACGCCGAGCTACAGCCCTACACAACTCTCTCTAACCCTCAGCATCCGCTGTACACCTTTTTTACCGATTTAGAAACGGCAGGGCGAGATGCCTTGGTCAGCGGTTATCGCGCTTATATTGACCGTCAACAACGGCTATGGATCAGTGGCGATTTCGGTATTCGCGTACTGAGCGCATTGCAATGGAAAAAAGTCGCGCTCGATCAGCAATTGGTATTGTCGGCCATCACAGCGGCTACTCAAAGTTGCCAATTACGCTACAGTAATCTGTGTGTCTCTAGCCAAGAAAAACCCAATATCTCACTGTGGTTATCAGTCATATTACTGCTGTTGCTCGCAGCAACGCTGAGTAGGACGCTCTGGTTACGCCGCCAACAAGCCAAAGAAAAACGCTTTATTTTACAGTTGCTAACACATGAACTACGCACCCCTATCACCAGTCTTGGCTTGACCGTTGAGCAGTTTCGCCAGCAATTTGATACTCTGCCAGAGCTGGCCCAAGATACATTCGGCCGCTTACTGGCCGATCACCAACGTTTAGCTCAGCTTGCTCAGACCAGTAAAGGATTTTTGAGTAGCGACCCAAATGAGCCGTTTCAATGTCAAACCGCTTATCTCTCAGATTGGTTAGATCACTGCGTAGCGAAACACGAACTCAGCTATGAACTGACACAAGATATCGAGCTCACACTGCCGTATTACTGGCTTGGGATCTGTTTGGATAACTTGATCCGTAATGCCAAGCAACATGGTCAAGGGACAATCTCAATAACGGCCAGCGTGACTGACACTCAACTGCGGCTTTGCGTTAGCGATGAAGGCGAGTTTCCCTCTCGTCTAAAACGGCTATTTTCCCGTTCTCGCACGGCTTCCAATATGGGGATTGGGCTCCGTCTTGTGAGCCATTTGATGCTTAAAATGGGCGGCAAACTGACGTGTAAAGCCCACCCCACTCGCTGCCAATTGGAATTACCATTATGAACACACTGTTATTGGTCGAAGATGATCCCCTACTCGGGCAAGGTTTGCATGATTACTTGCTACAGCAAGGTTTTGATTGTTTGTGGGTACAGCAGCTCTCACAAGTCAAAAAAGCATGGTTTCGCGCCGATTTGGTGATTTTAGATAGACAACTGGCTCAAGGAGACAGCTTGGATCATCTACCTCAATGGCTAATGGCCAAAGCCGTGCCAGTGATCATCCTGACGGCCAAAATCGAGGTTGAGCAAAAAATAGCAGGTCTGATGGCGGGGGCAAAAGACTACGTCACCAAGCCATTTTCGCAACAAGAATTACTGGCGCGAATTCAAGCGCAACTGCGACCATTAGGAGAAAGCTTGCTTTCCTACGCTGACATTGCCATTGATCTCTCAAAGCGCAGCGTTACCTTAGGTGAGCAGTTGATGACGCTAAAACCGAAACAGTTTCAGCTATTACTGCTGCTGGTTCAAAACCAAGGACGTGTTTTTCACCGTGATGAACTACTCAATAAAGTGTGGGGCTACCAAGCCTTTCCCTCAACTCGAACCGTCGATAATCATGTTTTACAGCTGAGGCAGCAGTTACCCTCACTCAATATCGAAACCGTTCGTGGCGTTGGGTATCGTTTAGTCGAGGTGTCCAATGCGTAACCTTTGGCTGTTTGCACTGTTCGTCGTTAGTCCAAGCCACGCCGTGAGTGATGATTGGTTTATGGCAACACCACTGCAATCAACCTATCGCGCTTTAGCGAACCATCAGCCACAGCTTGCCTGGCAAGAGTTGATCCTCGCACTCAATAACCAAACCATTGCCACGCCACACTGGGAAAGCGTCAAGCATGCCATTATTGAACAAACCCAATGTGGCCAACAGCTCTTAAGCGATGTGGTACCAAATGCGGCGCTGATCAAAGTCTCGATACAAAAAAAAACCAACGTGATGCAGCAAGGTTACCAGTTCAAATTATCAATGGAAGGAGCAGAGCTGCCTAGTCAGGTTGAACTTCTTGGCCCTGACAATGGCTTGCTCATCTCACAGAGCCAAGTAACGTCATCAGCCCCTTATATAGAATTAGAAAGCCCAGAACTGCTCTTTGCTCCGCAAGATGGCGTTTATCGACTGACACTCGACAAACAACACTATTGGTTAGTTCTTACCATGCCTTTTGGCTCCACATGGTTGCAATCCGCCTCTCCCAACGGTGGCTACCCACTAACACTTGAGTCCCCCACAGTATTGACAAACTGCCCCCCAACAAGCCTTGCTTGGCAATGGTTTGACGACCAATTTCAGTTAATCAAGCAGCAAGATATGGTAGCTATGAGTAATACTCAGCAATTATTAAATAAACCAAGCTCATCCCCCAGCTCGGCTAAATGGCTCAGTACTCTGATCAAAACTGTCGAATATCAAGGAGCAATCAAAGTGGAATATGTACAACGTTTGACTCTGCCAAATCAGGCTCAATGAAGACATCAGGGTGACAATTGAATTGTCGATTTCTTATGTAATCAACACACCGAGACACACTGGAAATGACAAACCATGTATAAACCACTTTGTTCTTTATTGATCACTTGTACGCCACTTTTAGCGTTGGCTAGCCAATCACAACCGGCGTCAATTACACTGCATAATCAAAACCAAACCGTGCAAATAGAGCCACAAAATTTTGCTATTGATTGGCAGCAAAATGCCCAGCTAACCATTAACCAAGGCCAGCTAACCGTTAACGGCCAGCCACAGCAAGTCAGCCAACTGCAACAAGATAATCAACATCACGCCTCTTGGCTGCTTGTTCCTAGCCAGTTAAAGGTCGAGGCTAATTTACAACAAACATTGAAGCTGTCGATTACCGCGAGCGCTGAGAGTAAGATCTCTCGTGCTAAACCGTTAACCGTGCAGTGGTTTGAACTGCCTGAGCAGCAAAGCAAAACGCTCATTCTTCCTTTTAGTGAAGGAATGCGGATTCCAACTGATAACCCACAGTGGGTGAACTACCTCATAGCGGAACGCTCTGCCAGCAATACCACGCAAGATCTCAAAATGCCATTTTGGAGTGTAGAAGCTGGCAATGAGCAGTATGTGAGCTACCAACTCAATACCGCCACCAACAACAAACTCAATTTTAGCGCCAAGCAAAACAAGCTGGACATGCAAGCCACGCACGCTTTCACTCTGCTCAACAAAGATGAGCCTTTTGAGGTGGAAATCTCCCTTGGCAACTCACCACTAGATGGTGCCAAACGCTACCGTCAGTGGCGAAAAGAGAATGGGCTATCACAAACGCTCGAACAAAAAGCGCAGCAAAACCCAGCCATAAAACAGCTTATCGGCGCAAGTCATGTCTACTTGTTTGGCCAAGACTTAGTGTCCAAACAAGATGTGACGGATTTCTGGGCACTTAAAGAAT
Organism: Vibrio sp. V03_P4A6T147; assembly: GCF_002241085.1. Classification (NCBI taxonomy): domain Bacteria; kingdom Pseudomonadati; phylum Pseudomonadota; class Gammaproteobacteria; order Vibrionales; family Vibrionaceae; genus Vibrio; species Vibrio sp. V03_P4A6T147. The sequence goes on along the minus strand of NZ_NDIO01000102.1, from coordinate 9,625 downwards.
GGTATTTTAAGCAGCCCCAGTGGGTAGCATCAAACGAAGCGCTCAAAGAGCTTAAGCCACTCGTTAAAGGAAAAGATTTTTTCAACAACTACAATAAGCGGTTGTTGATTGACGAAGTGAACCGCTCGCTCAATGCTTGGATAAAAGAGCAACCTTCAACCCAAGAAGCAGGGATAGCTAGCCAATACCAAGCCGCTCAGGCACGAAAAGCATGGCTCGCAGAGCAGAAACTACCGTTTCTACGTGATGCCAGCACTTGGGGACAGGGGCTATCGACATCCATGATTGACGCACTCAGCTCAGCTGGTTTGCAGCACCTCTGGCTAGGTTTGGATAATTGGATGCCCGCCTTTTACCAGCCACAAGTGGTTGATCAAGCGAAACAGGCTGGCTACTTAGTTGGGGTGTACGACTCCTACAATACCGCCATTGCAAAAGGCATCAACGATGGTTGGCTTACCGCGCAGCTACCGGATGTAATGCGCAAGCAATGTGCGATAGAAAACGCCGACGGCAAAAAACAAAAAGGGTTTCGTGGCAACGGCTTTTATCTCAACCCTGCCTGCCAATTAGGCTTTGTGCAGCAACGCATTGAGGCGATTTTAAAATATGGCCGCTTTAACAGCCTGTTTCTTGATGTGGATGGGACCGGAATGGCCCGTGAAGATTACTCATACCAAGAGGACCAAGGAATGAAAGAAAGCGCGATGCTGGAGGCATTTAATCAACGCATGCGCTGGATAGCCAATGAACAGAATGTGGTTCTCGGCTCTGAAGATGGTAACAGCCTGACGACACAAGGGCTCTCTTTTGCTCATGGTTTAGAAACGGTAGGATTTGGCTGGACAGATCCTGATATGAAAACTAACCGCCAATCGCCTTACTTTCTTGGAGCATGGTTCCCAACAACGAGCCCTGATTTTTTCTTTAAACCCGCGCAAGTCAAAGAGCCGTACAAAACACTGTTATTTGCACCGCAATACCGTATTCCTCTCTATCAAACCGTGTTCCATGATGAGGTGATCAACAGTCACCACTGGCACAACGACAGCGTGAAGTTTTCCAACGTGCAAGCGGAGCGAGATTTAATCGCCATGCTGTATAACACCCCAGCGATGATTCACCTTAGCCGTGATGAAGCGACGCCTAACAGCGCACGAGTTAACGCATTACGCCGTTATCAGCAAGGGTTTGCACCAATCCATGAAGTCGTGTGGAACCAACCTTTAGTCGATTTTAAATGGCTTGATGAACAAGGGATGGTACAACAAACAACCTTTGGTGATGGCAGTAAAATTACCGCCAATTTCTCTACGCAACCATATAAAAAAGAGGATAAGAAAATAGTTCCAGCCTTGAGTATTCAAGCTGAGCTCAGCAATGGGCAAAACCTCATTTGGGCATCGGATACGCTAAAGACAGAAAAATAGTCTCATCTCTCACTCATTAAAAGATAAATAACTCATTAAAAAATAAATAATAGTGCGACACTTCAAGGAGGAAGTGTCCATTTCTATCATTCAGCAACCATAGCCAGTAGCACAAATACAATATGAACAAACAAAACTAGACGACTGGTCTAATTTGAATTATAGTGCCGTCCATGAATACAAAAACCCATGATACTCGCCAACACATCCTTGAGGTCGGTTACCAACTTGTCGTAACCAAAGGCTTCACCAGCGTAGGCTTGTCTGAATTATTAAAAACCGCTGATGTGCCCAAAGGCTCTTTCTATCACTACTTTAAGTCAAAAGAGCAATTTGGCGAGGCACTGATTACGGACTATTTTCAGCACTATTTAGTACGGATTAATGCCCTTTTTGACCAAGAAGAAGGCAATGCCTATCAACACTTGATGCATTATTGGCAATGTTGGTATGAGCAGAGCAATGGCTTATGTAACGCACAGCGCTGCTTGGTGGTGAAATTAAGCGCTGAAGTTTCAGACTTGTCTGATGCGATGCGTATTGCTTTACTTAAAGGTGCAGATAGCATTATTGAGGCGGTCGGAAAATGTATCCAGCAAGGGATCGACGACGGCTCCATTCACGTACAACACAGCCAGCAAACCGCAGAATTGCTTTATAACCTTTGGCTCGGCGCAAGTTTGCTCAGTAAACTGCGTCAAGATAACCAAGGGCTTGCACAAGCGCTTACGAGCACCGAACACATTTTGCAAGGCCAGTGCCCTAGTTAAGATTCACCCGCTATTTCGATAGCGGTTTTTTTGAAACCCAAACTAGACGACTGGTCTAATTTAAAATAATAAAGGACTCTCCAATGACTGAACAAACTAACCGCCGCATTGTACTCGCTTCACGCCCTGTCGGTGCACCAACGCCTGCTAACTTTCGCTTAGAACATGCGCCTAAACCAACACCTGCCGCTGGTGAAGTGCTGCTGCGTAGTGTTTATCTTTCACTTGACCCCTACATGCGCGGCCGCATGAGTGACGCTAAATCGTACGCCGATCCTGTCGCAATTGATGATGTCATGGTAGGCGGGACCGTGTGTCAAGTGGAAGTATCAAACCACCCAAAATTTGAGCAAGGTGAGTGGGTACTCGCTTATACCGGATGGCAGGATTACGCTATTTCTAACGGCGAAGGTTTACTTAAACTCGGTAAAAATCCAACCTCACCCTCATACGCACTAGGCATCATGGGAATGCCCGGTTTTACCGCTTATATGGGTTTGCTAGACATCGGCCAACCGAAGCAAGGTGAAACGGTGGTAGTCGCCGCAGCTACTGGCCCAGTAGGGGCAACGGTTGGTCAAATTGCTAAAATCAAAGGCTGCCAAGTGGTGGGCATTGCTGGCGGTGAGGAAAAATGTCGTTACGCTAAAGAAGTATTAGGTTTTGATGAATGTATTGATCACAAAGCTGACGATTTTGCAGAGCAATTGGCTAAAACATGTGCTCAAGGGATTGACGTTTACTACGAAAATGTCGGTGGCAAAGTCTTTGATGCGGTTTTACCTCTGCTTAACACAGCAGCGCGAGTTCCGCTGTGTGGTTTGATTTCTCAATACAATGCAACGTCGCTGCCTGAAGGACCTGATCGCCTCTCTATGCTGATGGGCACCTTGCTTACCAAACGAATCCGCATGCAAGGTTTCATTATTTTTGATGACTACGGCCATCGCTATAACGAATTTGCTACTGATATGACTCAATGGCTAAGCGAAGGGAAAGTGAAATACCGCGAGCAACTGATTGACGGTTTAGAAAACGCACCACAAGCCTTTATTGGTCTATTGGAAGGCAAAAACTTTGGCAAACTGGTTATCCAAATCAACCAACCACTTTAATAAGGACCACATAATGATCAAACTTCACCATCTAAATAAATCACGCTCTAAGCGCATAATCTGGTTACTTGAAGAATTAGGGGTTGAGTATCAAGTGGTTCCATATCAACGTGATAGCGTGACCTTTCTGGCACCGCCCGAGCTAAAAAGCGTGCATCCGTTAGGTAAGTCACCTGTGATTGAAGATAATGGCTTGGTGATTGCTGAATCTGGCGCCATTACCGATTACTTGATAGAAAAATACGGCCAACACTTTGCGCCTCAGCGTGGCAGCGTGGAATATGTGCAATACCAGCAATGGCTCCACTTTGCGGAAAGCTCTGCCATATTGCCGCTGCTATTAAAGATGTTTGTTGCCAAAGATGGCTGCCAAACCAATTTCCTTGGTGGCTATGCAGAAAGCGAAACGGCCAAAGTGATGAGTTATTTTGACCAGTGTTTAGCGGGTAAACGCTACTTAGTGGCCGACCAACTCACTGGCGCTGATTTCATGATGTCATTCATTGCTGAAATATTGCTGACCAACGGAGCGATTACTCACTTCCCGAATATTGAACGTTACTTAGAGCAGCTCGCCACTCACCCTGCTTATCTAAAATCGAACCAAATCGAAGCGCAATACGCCTAACCTTAGGTTCCTGATGACGCCACTTCGACGATAACGAAGTGGCGTTTTTATTTCCATTATGGAAATGACTACTTGATGTATTATCAATAGTGAAAAGTAACCAAGCACATTAGGATTAAACCATAGTAATATAAGGGTTTAATTCATGAGCCATTCACTCGATACACAGCAACGCTTCCAAGCCATCGTCACTGACGCACACCTCTCGCCTAAACAAAAGTCACACTTCCTTGCGCTAGAGGCCGAAGCAAGCTTGCCCTATCTGAAACTCTCTCCTGAGTTGGCTCGAGCAATGGAACAAGGCATTATCTGCGATATGTTTGAAGGCCATGCCCCTTTTAAACCACGTTACGTGTTGCCTGACTACGCAAAATTTTTAGCACAAGGCAGTGAGTATTTAGAGCTTTCGCCTGCCAGTAATTTTGATGAAGCACTCAATATGCTGACCATTTTGTACCATCACGTGCCTTCAGTGACCTCTATTCCTGTCTATTTGGGGCAATTGGATTGCGTGTTATTGCCCTATGTGGGCGAACTGAGCGAAGCGTCGATTTATCAAAAATTGAAGCTGTTTTGGATCATGCTTGATCGTACTCTGCCCGATGCTTTCATGCACGCCAACATCGGCCCGAGCGACAATATTATTTGTCGTACTATTTTACATATCGATGCTGAACTGAAACAGATCGCTCCCAACCTTACCTTCATGTATGACCCTTCCATCACTCCTGACGATTTACTGTGCCAAGCGACCGATAATATCTGTCAATGCAGTAAACCGCACATCGCCAACTATCCGATTCATACCACCGCCTATGGCGAGCAAGGTTTTGGTATTGTCAGTTGCTACAACTCGCTTCCTTTAGCGGGAGGCTGCAATACTTTAGTCAGAATGAATTTAAAAGAGGCCGCGAAAAAAGCCTGTGACCGCCAAACATTTTTCGATCAGATTCTACCCACTTACAGCCAATATATGATTGAGCTGATGGATGTTCGAGCTGCTCATCTGCACCAACAATCTCATTTTTTTGAAGGTTTTCTGACTCAAGAAGGGTTGATTGAAGAATCTCGTTTCGCACCGATGTTTGGCATTTATGGCATGGCTGAAGCCGTTAATCTATTACTGGAAAAGGAGCAGAGTAACGCTCGTTATGGCCATGATGATATCGCCAACCAATTAGGCATCGCCATTTCCGCCAAGCTGGCCGACATTGTACAAAACTCACCAGTCAAATATGGCTTCAACGGCCGTGCTTTGCTGCACGCACAAGGTGGTATCAGCCTTGATCTTGATATCACTCCGGGCGTGCGCATCCCTTATGGTACCGAACCCAACCCGATTGAATATGTGCAAGCAACGGCTGGACATCATCAATATTACACCTCTGGTATCAGCGATATTCTAACTCTGGATGAAACCATAAAGGCCAACCCAGAAGCGATGTTCAACCTATGTAAAGGAGCCCTCCACTCTGGCTATCGCGAATTTACGGCAAACGTGGCTTCGAACGATTTAGTTCGCATTACGGGTTACATGGTGAAACTGTCTGAAATAGCGCAATTTGAGCAGCGCGGATCACGCACCAACACCACGTTTCTTGGGGCAGAAGCGGCCAAAAACACGGCTGTGCTCAAGCGAAAAGCACGCGTGGTTAGCCATGAAATGCAACCGGCTTATCAGCTAAACTCTGTCAGCCAAACTAATGGTGAGTGAAAAACAGCCGCTCCGAGCAAAAGTCAGCCGAGTGCTGACTTTCTCCTGCGTTGATGGCCCGGGCAACCGACTGGTCATTTTTATGCAAGGTTGTAACTTCAATTGCTTGTCTTGCCATAACCCACATACGATTCGTCACTGTCACCATTGCGGTGATTGTGTGCCAACCTGCCCATCGCAAGCGCTGCGCCTCAATGCTGACCAGCAAGTCGAATGGCTAGCAGATAAATGCACTCACTGCGATCGCTGTATTGAGCACTGCGTGCACCAATCAAACCCCAAAATTCATCACTACAGCGTTGAACAACTCGTGGAACTTATCCGCCGAAATCATTATTTCTTAGCCGGTATTACCATTTCAGGGGGGGAAGCGACACTACAGCTTCCGTTTATCATCGCTCTTTTCAAAGCCATCAAACACGATGAAGAATTGAAACATCTCAGCTGTTTTATTGATAGTAATGGCTCACTATCAGAATCGGGATGGGACAAAATATCGCCCTATTTGGATGGAGCGATGATCGATTTAAAAGCTTGGCAAGAGGAAACGCATCGGTGGCTAACCGGACGCAGTAACCATAGAGTGATACGCACTATTTTCCACCTCGCTAAACGGAATAAACTGCACGAAGTGCGACTGCTGCATATACCGGACAAAAGTGATTTAGAGACTGAAATTACCGAAGTGGCGCATCTGATTAACCAGTTGCCTGCGAACGTCAGCATTCGGCTCAACGCCTTCCAACATCACGGTGTGGTCGGCAAGGCCTTAACTTGGCAGCCATGCAGTGAAGGTGAAATGCTACAGTTTCATCGGAAACTGGCCGCTCACTGCCGACACGCTACGCCTAGCGTCGAAAACCACCATATCCATAGGCTACCTATATTAGATTAATAACCCGTACCATTTTGCCTAATGCATAACGCTCACCTATGCTTATCCAAACAGGCACCAACCGTTTAGCAAAAGGCCGAGCACTCGCTCTCATCACATAAAAAGGAAAGCATCATGATTGAATGGGATTTCTTACATCTTTTCGATACTCAAGAGCTCTTTATCTTTTATTAACGAGAACCAATATTATTAACGAGCCAACCTCATTTTAAATAGCAGCCGCAATTTCACCTTCAATATCCTTTTGCGGCTCTTTTTGTACTGGCGGAACTTGCCCTTCTTCTACAGCGTGTTGGTAACATCCACTTAGCTTAATGGCTAAATACATGTCCGCACGAATCACCACGCCGCCGTCACCCGTTGAAATTCCAGCGATCTCACACCATTTTCTCAAACTGCGTTTACGCCCCGCTAGCACTAAACGAATACCTCGTTTTTTCAAAATGCTTTGCACGTCCGATAACATCGCCATGACGCTTAAATCTAAATGGGTAAAACTCGATACCGCATCAATAATCACGCACCCCACACTCATGCCCGCCGATTCAGTGTGAAATAAAATACGACGTTTAAAGTAAGGCGCATTGAAATAAGTCAGCGGAGAGTTGAAACGATAAATCACCAAACCCGGTATTGGTTTCGCCTTCGCTGACGTATCAATCGTGCGAATCGTTCCTTTATCATCCAAACCCAATGTTTGATCACTTGGCCGCATCACGGTGCGTAAGAACTGGAACAGACCCAGTAATACCGCGAGAGTGATGCCGGGGATAACGCCAATAACCAATACAGCGATGAAGGTTAAGCTTGCCAAATAAAAGGCGTCTTTATCACGCTTGTGTAAACTCCAAATCCCTTTCAGATCCAACAACGAGATAGACGCGATAATCAACACAACTCCCAATGCAGCAATCGGAATGTATTGTAGTGGCTGATACGCCACAATCGCGACAAATCCAATCACAATCGCTGCAATAATCGAAACTAATTGCGATTTACCACCATTAGCGTCATTCACCGCCGTACGTGAATCCGCCCCACTGATGGCAAAACCTTGTGAAAATGCAGAAGCAATATTAGCTAAGCCAAGCGCGCGAAACTCTTTGTCGGCGTCAATATCGTAACCATTTTTTGCCGCAAAACTGCGCGCAGTGAGCATCATACTGACAAAGCTCACCATCGCTAAGTTCAAAGCGGGCATGACTAATTCACGGCTCACCCCTAGATCAAATAGAGGGGTTTGGAATATCGGTAACCCACCTTGGATTAAACCAACGACTTTAACGCCAAGATGTTCAGCGCCAAAAAACCACACCCAAAATGCAGCAGCGATTATAGCCAACATCGCTGCTGGCCAATTGGGTCTGACACGCTTACACAGAAAATAAACCACCACTGTCAGCGCACTTATCAATAAGGTTTGCCAATGCAAATCAATCAGCAAGGATGGCGCTTCCACGATACGCTCTAGTAGATATTGCTGCTCATATTTCAACCCAAACACTTTAGCAAATTGACCCACGATAATGGTCAGAGCAACACCGTTTAACAACCCAAGTAAAATAGGGCGAGAGAGAAAATCGGCTAAAATACCGAGTTTGAAACGACTGGCCAGCAAACACCATACACCAGTCATTGCCGTCATTGTCATGACCAACTGCCAGTGTTTGAGAGGATCGCCCATCGCCAGCGGTGTCACTACCGCCGCAATCACTGCGCAAGTTGCCGCGTCTGGGCCTAAGATCAACTGCCTAGACGTGCCAAAAATCGCGTAAACCAACATCGGCAACACGCAGGAATATAAGCCGACAATCGCGCTTACTCCAGTGAGCTGCGCGTACGCTATCGCGACAGGCAGTGCAACCGCAACCACAGAAAGCGCCGCACGTACGTCATCCATCAACCAGCGAGTTTCATAGTCTTTCAGTTGGTGTAAACCCGGCATCCACTGTTGTACAAATGCACTATTCAAATTGCTTCCCCCCTCTTCTCGCAACAAGGTTTTCACATTAAGCATAACTCATTGCTAACAAACTAGCGCTTATAATTGGCTGATTTTATTGAAGTATGAGAAAAAGAAAAAGTGCAGGAAAAAGATCGCCTCCATAGGTCGACTTATGTGAAAATAGCCCACTCCATTTCACTCGCCTAAAGTTGTACTTATGAAATTTCAAGCTGCCATTTTTGATATGGATGGACTGTTACTCGACACGGAACGTGTCTGCCTTACAATATTCGAACAAGCTTGCCACGCAGTTGGCGTCCCATTTTTAAAAGAGGTTTATCTCTCGGCTATTGGTCGCAATGCGGCAGGCATTGAACAAGCACTGCGCGCAGGCTACGGGCCAGAATTAGACTATCCGGTATTACATACGGAGTGGCGTAAACGTTACGATGCCGTTGTGAAACACCAGGCGATCCCAGTGAAAGAAGGGGTTATCGAGTTATTACAATGGTTAAAAGCCAATCGTGTTCCTACTGCTGTCGCAACATCAACCCAAAAAGACGTAGCACAAATTAAGCTGCGCCTTTCAGGCCTTGAGCAATACTTTGACTCGTTCACAACCGGTTGTGAAGTGACACATGGCAAACCCGATCCTGAGATTTATCTACTCGCTGCGCAACGTCTTGACGCTGAACCGACCCAATGCTTAGCCTTTGAAGATTCTAATAACGGCGTGCGATCCGCCGTGAGTGCGAATATGATCACCTACCAAATTCCTGATCTCGTCGAACCCAGTGAAGAAGTTTTGGCGCTTGGACACCAAGTGGTCCCCTCACTACATCACGTTTTAACGGCACTGAAAAACAGTAATTGATCGGTTTTTCATACGCCGCCTGTTTGATTTCGATTGCCATAACTAAACAGCGTGATATTGGTATTGCAATTACAGATAGCTAACAAGTAACAAGGGGGTATCATTGATACCCCCTTGTTTAATCAATAAGAAATATTCGTTAATGTTTAGGTGGCGTACCTTCACAATTAGAAACCACAGCGTCAATTTGTATTAACGCATCCATAGGCAGCTCTGAAACACCAATCACGGTTCTCGCAGGTAGCTCATGGTTA
>NZ_NDIO01000208.1:0-2524 GCF_002241085.1 Vibrio sp. V03_P4A6T147 | reverse complement strand
AAGATTTAGGCCAGCGTTCCAACACTAACCCCAACCTAGCGATTGCTTGTTTGCTCAGAGAAGTGGCAGGAGCCGATCATCAAATTGACACACGAGAAAATGACGCTAAGTTTCAATTAGTTAAACGACTATTAGCGTTAGATGATACAGAAACCACGGAACTGCTCATTCGGGCAGAACAAAGCGTCAAACAGTCAGCTTCATTGTATGATTTCACTTCACAATTACGCGAGCTCTCGCAAGATACGCGATATGAACTTATCAAGGCGATGTGGCAAGTGGCGCACGCGGACGGTGAGATAGACCCACTCGAAGAGGCGGTGATCCGCAAAGCGGCAGAATTATTGTATGTCGACCACAGTGAATTTATCCGCGCTAAACTTTCCGCTCAAAAATAGAGCGGATTACAACATCGTTAACGCCAATTTCGCAAGGTTGTAAGCATCAACATAAGCGGAGTGCTGTCGCCCTTCCCACTCAATACCTTGCGCTTCTTGTGCGGCGCGGTGACCAATACGTTTTTCTTTCATTCTCTGCTGAATACGGTAGAGCGTTGCTAGGTTGATGAACTCGCTAAAAGGCATAACGATCCCCTTCTGCTCACACTCTTTAGCTAAAATTTGGTCATCACGCCCCCACGAAACATAAATCTTATTTGGGCCGCCAAAGTTCTTAACCATTGATTGAATGACACCTGCGAGTGGTCGCCCCTGTTTTTCAATTTTACGCGGAGTTATCCCGGTTAACTCACTACAAAACAGCGAAATTTCGTCTTGCTCTGGCCTGACATAATATTGAGCACGCTTCACAATCGTGCCCAACTGTACATCAATTTCAGCTAAACCCACTTCAATGATTTCACCCGTTGTCCCAACCCCATTTTCATTCCAGCAGCACATTTCTAAATCGAAGCAGACAACTCGGTTATAGTTCATTGTTCAGGCGTATCCTTTAAATATAAGTGGTCAAAGAACGCTATCTTACTCGACTCCTCTCAAAAACTCGACTCTCGCCCTTTCGTTCGGACAGTTATTGGGCGATTGAAACTCGGTTGCGACCATTTTCTTTGCTTTCGTATAACTTGCTGTCTGCCAAATGTAATAAAGACTCTTGATCATAAGTATGATTGATCGCCGCCCCAATACTGAGCGTGCAATACAGCACCTCATCCATGAACTCATATCCGGTTGATTCAACGGCCGCTCGTAACGTTTCTAGATAACACTGCAAAGGTTGAAGTTCTGACAATTCACAAATAATGCAAAATTCGTCCCCACCTAACCGAGCTAAAACATCATTATTTCCCATATGACGTGAAATAACCGTTGCGATATGTATTAGCATCTCATCGCCTGCAATGTGGCTATGGTTGTCATTAATCAGTTTAAAATCATCGACATCAAACATTACCAACGAAAAAGCTTTTTTCTGTAAGACGTTCTCTTGCAGTAAACGTCCGAATGCACGTCGGTTATACAACCCAGTCAAACTATCGTGGTCCGCTAAAAAGCGCAGTTCTTCAGTACGTTCTTCTAGCATCTCGCTAAGATGAAGTTTTTCTCTCATCAACAAATAGACAACATAACCTAACAAGATCGAAATAATTAAACCACCGACGCTGAGCGCCACTAAAATCCACTGTATGTTGCTCGCTATTGGTTCTGAGAACTTAAAATCAATTTTCCAATCACGGTTAGGCAGAGATAAGCGTTTCTCTATTTCTATGCCTTTGATTGAATCCCAATCTGGGCTTTGGAATAGAATCGGATCATCTTCGGCATCAAATCCGAGATCGGTTACTTTCATATACAATCGATGATCGGATGCCGTGCGGCTCACCAATCCATCAAAATAAGTAGAGAGTCGAATAACACCCACTACCACACCAATCATTTCCTGTTTGTTGTAGTTGAAAACAGGATGATATACCAATAATCCATCCTTTTTGTGGTGTGCTTCTATGCCATCTTGCAATAGGCGGACCTTATCGGATATAGCAGGTAGCCCCGTACTCTCAATATGTGCAGCAATTCTTTGAAAGCGAGGGCGTAGCGAATAGAAGCCGAGCAATTCAAGGTTACTTTTGGTTTGAGGATAAATATCACTCAGAACATAAACGGGTTGTTCATTCTCTTCAGAAAATCCAATCACCTTTTGAGCCGCTTTAGGTACTGTAAATAACTCAAATTGAGGCAAACGATCCCTCATTAATGTTACAAATTCATCAGCATCATCTTTTGTTACTTTCGCTAACCATTGCAAACCGATAAGGCTGTAGGATGTTGACATAACCCCATGGGCAAAAACGTCAAATCCTTGCACATTATCCCCCTCGGTAGCATGCAAAAAATTGGCAGCCGAACCAATAAAACTGACATCATTTCCAACCAACGTGTCTAATATGCTTGCTTGATGCTCGGCGTGGCTATTAAACAACATGACAATATGATTCTTTTGATTAATGTAGAGTAATGAGATGACTGACGCTGTCATCATTAAGGTAATAATTGAAATACATAAAGGG
>NZ_NDIO01000311.1:0-2527 GCF_002241085.1 Vibrio sp. V03_P4A6T147 | reverse complement strand
GGCTAATGTGGCGTTATTTTTTTGCGTTGATTTGAGTTTATGACCCGTTTATTCATTGCTGAAAAGCCCAGCTTAGGGCGCGCTATAGCCGATGCTCTGCCGAAACCACACAAGAAAGATCAAGGTTTCATTCGTTGTGCGAATGGCGACATCGTTACTTGGTGTATTGGGCATTTACTCGAGCAAGTTGAGCCGGATGTTTATGATGAACGCTATAAAAAGTGGAATTTACTCGACTTACCTATCATTCCTTCACAGTGGCAGCTTAGACCGCGCAAAACATCGAGCAAACAGTTGACTGTGATTCGTCAGCTTTTGAAAGAAGCATCGCAAATTATCCATGCAGGAGACCCGGACCGCGAAGGGCAACTATTGGTTGATGAAGTGATTGATTATTGCAAAGTAAGCCAAAGTAAAAAAGAGCAAGCATTGCGGCTACTGATCAGCGATTTAAACCTTCCAGCCGTGCAGTGTGCACTGAAACAGATGCGCAGTAACCGCGAATTCATCCCTTTATCGGTTTCAGCGCTCGCGCGTTCAAGAGCCGATTGGTTGTATGGCATGAATATGTCACGGGCTTATACTTTGCTGGGGCAGAAAGCGGGCTATCAAGGTGTCTTGTCGGTTGGACGGGTACAAACTCCTATTCTAGGGCTTGTGGTACGTCGGGATGAGGAGATAGAAAACTTCATCCCGCGAGACTATTTTACATTACATGCGTTAATCCCTTATCAAACTGATCAAGTGGCGTTTGATATCCGTGCGCGCTGGAAACCCAGCGATGCTTGCCAGCCGTGGCAAGATGAAGAAGGGCGAGTCTTAAACCGCAAGTTGGTGGAAAATGTCGCACAGCGCATCGCAGGGCAACCCGCCACAGTGATTGAAGCCGAACAAAAGCAAACTAAGCAAGCCGCGCCGTTACCTTATTCCTTATCTGCACTGCAAATTGATGCAGCGAAGCGCTTTGCAATGAGCGCCCAGCAAGTGTTAGACACTTGCCAATCTCTGTATGAGAAGCATAAATTAATCACCTATCCGCGTTCAGATTGTCGTTACTTACCACAAGAACATTACGCTCAAGCTTCGTCAGTAACTCAAGCTATCGCGTGCAACGCCCAAGAGTTGTTAACGGCGGTCAGTGGCGCAAACTTAGCTCTTAAATCCAAAGTATGGAACGATAAGAAAGTGGACGCACACCATGCCATTATTCCCACACCAAAGCAGGCATCCGTCAATGCCTTGTCGGGAAATGAGATGAAAATATACCAATTGATTGCGCGCCAATACTTGATGCAATTTTATCCCGCTGCCGTGTACGCGGAAGCCAAGCTGGTGTTTGATATTGCGGGTGGCTTTTTTGTTGCGTCAGGGCGACAACTGGTTGACACTGGTTGGAAGAGTTTGTTAGGCAAAGTCGATGAAGAAGAGAACGGAGTCGATACCGTTCCACCACTGAGTAAAGGGACGGTGCTGACGTGTCGAGAAGGGGAGATTCACGATCGAAAAACCGAGCCTCCTCGTCATTTTACTGAAGCGACTTTACTACAAGCGATGACGGGAATTGCTCGCTATGTTGAAGATAAAGAGCTGAAAAAAATCTTACGTGAAACCGATGGTTTGGGTACGGAAGCGACGCGAGCGGGGATCCTTGACACTTTATTCAAGCGGCAACTCTTAACACGTCAAGGTAAGCTGATCCTAAGCTCGCCAGCGGGAAGGGGTTTAATTCATGCGCTGCCAAATGAATCAACTTATCCTGATATGACCGCCCATTGGGAGCATCAATTGCAAGCGATGGCTGAACGTGGGCAAGCGTATCAACCCTTTATGCAAGTGCTGCAAGAGCGCATTATTCAGATCATGGAACAGGCGAAATCGGGTGCAGTGCCAGAGTCGCTTCGCTCATTGCCTAAAGTGGAGCGCCCTGCATTCAAACGAAAGACACGTAAATCCAGCAAAACCACGCGTTATCAACGTAATTCGGCTCAATAAAATGACATCAAAGAATCGGTCGCTAAGTAAGCAGAGGCCAGTGAATTAGGTAAGATGTTCACCGACCTGACGAGCTAATTATCACATTTTCGATAAAAAAGGCTGGTATCCCAATCGGTTACATTGTCAGTCACTTTGCCGACAAGTGGCAGTAAACGCCACGCCTCGCGCTCTTGAAAAGGGTGGCTTGTTATCACTGCAAAACCAGCAATACAGCATCTTCCACCTTTAGAACGGATAAACTGGGCAATCGAGCTGACCGCTTCTTCACTGTAGGATTCAATCTTATAGAGATGGCTCATACACTTCTCCTCTCTAACCATGCCATTAATTACGACATAACCGTTGAATAATGGGAAGCATATTTGATGCCAGTTTCTAAAAAATACACCTTTGGTATGTGATGAATGGAGAGGGTACTTATCTAATGAATGGCAACTGGTGCGTGGAATAAAATATCAGTATGAGAAAATGATGTTAATCAGATACGAAAAAGCCGCTGTAAAAACAGCGGCTTTTCTTAAAAGTGGCGGAG
>NZ_NDIO01000261.1:0-2532 GCF_002241085.1 Vibrio sp. V03_P4A6T147 | reverse complement strand
AATGAAGCTTGATGCTTTAACGCTTACTTACTATCCCCATAGCTGTAGTTATAATATCCATAACCATAAGTACTTGAAGCTTTCTTCTCTACCGCATTAAAGATCACACCTTTCACTTCAATACCCGCTTGTTCAAAACGGTTTCTGGCGACATCGATCTCTTTGGCGGTATTTAGGCCAAAGCGTGCCACCATTAACGTTGTACCAGCATGGGCACCCACAATGCTTGGGTCAGTCACCGCAAGTACTGGCGGGGTATCAATAATCACTAGGTCATAATTTTGTGAAGCCCATTCAACCAAAGCTTTAAAACGTTGGTGCATAAGCAGTTCTGAAGGGTTGGGTGGCACTTGGCCGCGCGTCATAATGTCTAAGTTATCTACTTGGGTGGTTTTGATCGCTTGCGCGTAATCAATTTTGCCACTGAGAAGGTCTGAAAGGCCATTTTCCCAGGTTACGCCGAAAGGTTGCTGTAAGTAGCCTTTGCGCATGTCGGCATCAATCAGCAGCACTTTTTGCCCAGTTTTGGCTACAACCGCAGCAAAGTTGGTGGAAACAAACGATTTACCAATGCCCGGCGCAGGGCCAGAAATCATCACCACGTTATTTTTGGCTTCTAACATCGCGAAGTGCAAACTGGTCCGCAGGCCTCGTAGCGCTTCAATAGAAAGGTCCGCCGGGTTGCTTTCCGCTAGCAGCATCATCTCTTGCAGGGATTTACGTTTTTTATTGATTTTTTCCGCAAATTCCAGCTGCAGAATCGACTTAGGCACACTGGCGTAAACCGAAAGGCCAAGCTGTTCAATATCATCTGGGTTTTCTACGCCACGGTGCAGCGCCGCTTTCACCAATACCCCGCCAACGCTTAACATGCCGCCAAGCAAGGTCGCGAGTACAACAAGCAGTGGTTTTTTCGGTTTCACAGCTTTTGCATAGGTGGCTGCGCTGTCTAAAATGCGCACATTGCCGACCGTTCCGGCTTTAATGATGTTCAGCTCTTGCACTTTGTTCAGTAATTGGATGTAAATTTGCTGGTTTACTTGCACATCACGCGTCATGCGTAAAATTTCGCGCTGAGTTTTAGGCAGCTTTTGTACTTGCTGATTTAAGCGCTCTTTTTCACCAAGTAAGATTTGGCGTTTATCCAATAGTGATTTGTACGCTGGGTGGTCTGTGGTGAAACGCTGGCTCACTTCACTCTCTTTAAACGTGAGTTCGTTAAGCTGCGCTTCTAGCTTCACCATCACTTCTAAGGTGGATTTCGCTTCTAAGCTTAAATCAATCGAATCATTAGCTTGTCGGTAGCGGTTTAATACATCTTCCGCGCTGTCTAATTCGGTTTTAATGGTTGGCAGGTGGCCTTTTAAGAAAGCTAAACTTTTTTCAGCTTCTGCCGAATTGCGCTGCACGTTCTGCAAAAAGTAGTTTTGGCTTATATCATCCAAAATAGCTTGAATTTGGCTAGGGTTTTCACCGGTGAAAGAGAGCTCAACAATGCCGGTTTGTTTACCGCGTTCAGTCACTGATAAGTTATCTTTCAGCCATTTAATCGCATCTAACTCGCTTTGTTTACTGATGTAAAATGCAAAACCGCTATTGGCATCTAAATCGGTGACAAACAGTTGGTAATCATCATTTTTTGCCAGTTCACCTACTTTACCGCTGAGCATTACGCGGCCATCTTCACGTACTAACTGGTAGGTTTTTTGTTCTGCATCCTGCACCACTATTTGGTGGCCCGTTTGCCATGCATAACTTGGCAGTTCAAAGCGGCTGACTTGAATGCGGTTTATTTGCCCGCGAAGGCGCGCAATGCCTTTGCCAATAACGGGAAAGTAATCCGGCTCAACTAAGGTTGTTAGGTTAAATTTATGAACGGTGTCGCCTAAAATCATCCGTGATTTGATGATTTCAATTTCAGTGGTGGCGGATGATTCAGAAGAGAAGAGATCGCTCATTTCCCCGCCGACTAATGATGAAATACCGCCAGAGCCTTTTTGTTCGATTTGAATCAAAGCATCGGCTTTGTATATCGGTGTTGAGAGCAAGGCAAAGGCAATGCCAAAGATAGCAAAGAAAGTGGTCGTCGCGAGAATGATCCATTTGCCATCCAGCAGAAGGCCAAACAATTTACCGAGATCGATTTCGTCAGAAGTGGTGTCGACGCGTTGTTTAATCTGTTGTGCTGTCATTGTGTTTAAAGTCCTAACGGCCTGTTTTGGCTTATGGTGATTACAGCTTTTTGGCCCAAGCTTGCGCGGCTTGGTCAATTAACTGGTAGGCATGGTCAAATGCTTCTTTGCTTTGGCGATATGGGTCGGGGATGTCTTGCTGGCCTATCCATTGCCCAAATAGCATGGCTTTGCCGCGTGCTTCAGGGGCTATCTCACTTAATGCACTAATGTGCCCCTTTTCCATCACGAGAATTAAATCATACTGGCTGCAAAGCGCTGACGTGAGCTGCTGTGATGCATGACCAGCTAAATCAATGCCATGTTCGGCAGCAACTTGGCTGGCCATGGTATCGGCGGG